>NZ_JAUBSD010000131.1:0-12905 GCF_036704575.1 Microcoleus sp. K5-D4 | reverse complement strand
TAGTTGTCAACTTGAGCGAAGCCGTACAGAAAGGCACTGGCAATATTGTCATCAAGAAAGTCTCCGACAACTCAGTGGTAGAAACCATCAATGTTACTTCCACGAATGTCACCGTTACTGGTAGTACCGTCACTATTAATCCCACGGCAGATTTAGCGCAAGGTACTGGTTACTACGTTGAAATTGCTGCCGGTGCGATTAAAGACTTAGCAGGTAATAATTATGCCGGTACTACAGGCGCAACTGCCTGGAATTTCACCACTGCTGACACCACAGCGCCTACAGCCACCACTTTCACCCCCGCAGACAACGCCACCAGTGTTGCAGTTGCTGCTAATGTAGTTGTCAACTTGAGCGAAGCCGTACAGAAAGGCACTGGCAATATTGTCATCAAGAAAGTCTCCGACAACTCAGTGGTAGAAACCATCAATGTTACTTCCACGAATGTCACCGTTACTGGTAGTACCGTCACTATTAATCCCACGGCAGATTTAGCGCAAGGTACTGGTTACTACGTTGAAATTGCTGCCGGTGCGATTAAAGACTTAGCAGGTAATAATTATGCCGGTACTACAGGCGCAACTGCCTGGAATTTCACCACTGCTGACACCACAGCGCCCGCGCTCGCCAATATTACGTCAACCCTGGCAGATGGCAAGTATGGTGTGGGTAAAGCTATCCCCATCGCCGTCACTTTCAATGAAGCGGTCAACGTTACGGGAACGCCCCAACTGACGTTAAATAGCGGCGGCAAAGCCACCTATGCTTCTGGTAGTGGCAGCAATGCCCTCACATTTAACTACACCATCGCGGCGGGTCAGAACGCGCCAGACTTGGACTATGCTTCTACTACAGCTTTATCGTTAAACGGTGGCACGATTAAAGACGCCGCTCTCAATAACGCGACTCTGACTTTACCCGCTCCTGGTACCCCGAAATCTTTGGGAGCCAATAAAGCGATCGTTATTAACACACAGCCTCCCGATATCAGCACTCTTGATTTGGGCTTCAACAAGCTGCAAGAGTCCCTCACCAGCAATCTGGCGACTCAACTGCCCGTGGTGGGCGATAAACTCAAAGCCATTGCCCCTGATTTTCTAAACAGTATTAAGAACAGGCTAATTACCGACCTTAAAGCAGCGCCGAGCTGGGATCAGGTGAAGTTTCAAGACACTATCAAGACTTCCCTTGGCAAAGACTTCCCCAACCTGAAAATTACAAGCTCAGTTGGGGCAAACGGAGAAGCCAAAGTTATCGTGAACCTGAGCAAAGAGTACATTAAAACGCTAGGACTGAATGGTGATTTAGGACTACCGGCGCTGGGATTGAGTACTCAGGGCGATGCCAACGCCAAATTCAAGTACGACTTTTCCTTGGGATTAGGTCTGAATCAGGATGGCTTTTTCTTCGATACAACGAATACAAAGCTTGCCCTCAACGCTGAAGTCGGCTTAGCCAATAATTTTACGGGCAAGGCCAATCTAGGTTTCTTGCAAGTGGATCTAGCCAACAACGGTGCTAACCCCACTAAAATTACCGGTGACTTTAAGGCATCTCTGAAAGATTTAACTACTGCTCAAGGAGGGATAAATGACGGGCGACTCACCTACACTGAACTGAGCAAAGGCAACTATAAACTCTCGGACTTGATTGGTACGAGTTTAGACACCAAAGCCAACCTCGGCATGAGTGCAAAAACCAGCGTTAATGGCAGTGCTGCTATTCCGTCCTTCAACTTCGACCTCAACGCAGGTTTTTCGCCGCTTTCGTATAAGGACGGGAAAGGGAGTGGGCCGCAAAAACCCACGCTGGCATTCAATAATATGCAGCTCGACTTGGGTAGTTTTGTCACTGGCTTTGCCAAACCAATTATCACGACGATCGATAAGGTTATCACCCCGGTTCGTCCCCTGATCAATGTTTTGAACAGCGATATTAAGTTTTTGTCGGATATCAGTAGCATCCGCAACTATGTCGATCAAAACAAAGATGGCAAAGTCACTCTGCTCGAAGCTGGTATGGCGCTAACTGGCACAAAAGTCAATGGCAGCTTCTTGACGGCAGTGGACGCAGTTGGCAAAGCGAGTCAGTTGATCGGGGAACTAGCAGCCCAAGATGGCAATATTAAAATCGATCTGGGTGACTATGAAGTAGGTTTTGATGCTACCGATCCCAAGGCCGATCCCTCAAAAGCAACTAAGAAAAGCACCAAAACGCTAGGTTCGCCTACAGATCAAGCGAAATCGAAGTCTAAAGGCAAGGTGACAGAGTTTTTATCAACCTTGCAAAATATGCCTGGGTTGCAATTCCCAATCTTAACCAACCCCGGCACAGTGGTTGATTTACTGCTGGGTAAACCAGATGTGACGCTGTTTGCCTACAAAATGCCGGAACTGGATTTTAGCTTAAACATGGATCGCACTTTTCCGATCTATGGCTTTGCAGGAATCGGTCTGAACGGCAATTTGAAAGGCAACTTTAGTGCTAAAACCAATTTCGGTTTCGGCTTTGACACCAATGGGCTAAATCAGTGGAAAAAGGCAGGATTTTCTGCCTCAGATGCCTATAAAGTTCTGGATGGCTTCTATGTGAGCGATCGCCAAAATGCCGACGGTACGGGGCCGGATGTCCAGGAAGTCAAACTTAATGCCGATATCAGTCTAACTGGTTCAGTCGATGCTGTTTTAGCCAAGGCATACGTAACAGGCCGGCTAACCGGGAACGGCAAAGCTGACCTGATCGATGTGGGCGAAGAAAACGGCTCCAGCGATGGCAAAATTCGGGGTTCGGAAATTATTTCTCGGATTAGCAAGCCTCTGGATATGATTGCGGTGAAGGGAGGAATCAATGCTTCATTGGATGCTGGGTTTGATTACCTGCGACCGGGGTTTGAGAAGAGGTACTACACTATTGATTTAGGGTGGTTCGGTAAGAAAAGCGTCCCCTATTGGGTACCAAGCATAACTCGTGAAAATGTCTGGCGGCAAAATTTTGGCACCTACAATCTGGCTAATTTCGGTGTGGGTGCTACCTGGAAAAGCCGCGCGATCGATGGCTATATATCGGGTGGACTCGTGTTTTTAGATGCCA
Organism: Microcoleus sp. K5-D4; assembly: GCF_036704575.1. Lineage (NCBI taxonomy): Bacteria > Bacillati > Cyanobacteriota > Cyanophyceae > Oscillatoriales > Microcoleaceae > Microcoleus > Microcoleus sp. K5-D4. Next base: position 9,815 of record NZ_JAUBSD010000131.1, on the reverse strand, counting down.
ACTTTAATGGTATCAAGGATGAAGACGAGCCAGTCAGCGTTACCAATCCTGATGGGAGTTTCGATCTCCAGGTCGATGTTGCCCAATTCGACACCAATAAGAACGGTCGAATCGATCCGAGTGAAGGCAAGATTGTTCTGATGGAGGGGAACGATATCGCAACATATTTGCCTCTGGTTACGCCACTTACTTCTACTCCAGATTCCACCGTGATCACGCCTCTAACCACGGTTATTGCTGATTTGGCTAGCAAAGGGATTGACCCTGAAACTGCTGAAACTCAGGTGAAATCGGCTCTGGGGCTGCCGGCTGATGTTGATTTGGGCAGCTACGACCCCCTAGAAGCGATCGCCAATAACGATCCGAAGGGTGTAGCGGTGTTTGGCTCGATGATCATGGTGCAAAACACGATCGTCCAAACGGCGAAATTCATCAATGGAGTTTCCTCTTCGTCGCTGACGCAGCTAGGGAATGTTGCAACAGGAGCGATTGCCGAGACCCTCAAAGCTGGCACTCCAGTTGACTTGAGCAAACCAGAGACAATTCAGGCGATCGTACAGGGTGCGATCGCTGCGGCTGCCACGCAAGACAGCAATCTCAACACAGAGCAGTTAGCCAGGGTCGCCTCGGCTGCTGCACAAGTAATGGCCCTGGGCAATCAACTCATTCAGGAACTCGTCGCTAGCGGTCGCCCATTAAGTGAGATCGCCACGGAAATTACCAAATTGCAGGCAGTATCAGTTGGTCAAATCGCAGTCGGACTGCCGGAATTGGCAGCGGGAACCAAGACGATGGAGCAGTTCCTCGCCGACAATACCAAGGAAGCAATCCAGAAGAAGATGGAGGAAGTAGCGGTTAATGACCCTACCGTTCGCCCCACCTTCGAGACAATCAATCCTGAAGATCTGCTCGTTCCTTTTGAACCTACCTCTGGGGAAATCGGCACCGAAACCCCAACAGCGATCGCTCCGACCCCACCGATCTCTCCGACCCCATCAGTAACAGCCTCCCAAACACCGATACCATCGGAAACAGCGTCCCAAACACCAACACCATCGGAAACAGCATCGGAAACACCGACACCGACACCATCGGAAACACCAACCCCCACGCCAACAACTAATAACCTCTCAGACGATGAGTGCATCTGCGACCAAATTACCTATCCCAACTTAAACCGACCCAACTCGGTTGAAAACACCATACTCGGCGCATCTGGCATTCAGATAGGCACTGCTCAAAACGATGAATTACTAGGTAGCAATGCTGCCAACATATTCGAGGGCCAATCCGGGGATGACAACTTATACGGTGGTGCCGATAATGACATTATTAATGGCAACCAAGGTAATGACTTCATCGCCGGAGGCAAAGATGAAGATACTCTCTATGGAGATGAAGGTAACGACATCATCCTTGGCGAGTCTGGTAACGATTTAATCTTTGGAGGCAAAGGCAATGACTTCTTACATGGTCGCGAAGGTATGGACATCATTTATGGCAACAAAGATGATGACTTCATCGATGGTGGCAAGGATAATGACACCTTATATGGAGGCAAAGGTAACGACATCTTGCTTGGCAGTCAAGGTGATGACAATCTGTTTGGACAGCAGGGAAATGATACCATCTGCGGCGGTGAAGGCAATGACTTAATCAACGGTGACGAAGGAGCAGATATCCTGGGAGGGTGTGCCGGAAATGATACTCTGTTCGGAGGCGCAGAAAATGATACTCTCACGGGTGGGAAAGGCGACGATCTTCTTGATGGAGGCATGGGCAATGATAGTTTGATTGGCGGTAGTGGCAACGATATCTTTGCCTTAAAAGCAGGTCAAGGATTTGATCTAATCGCTGATTTTACCGTCGGTCAAGATTTGATTGGATTAAGCGGTGGTTTGAGTTTTGGACAGTTAGAAATAACTCAAAATACTGAGGGAACTCTCATCAAAAACCTCTTGACAGGGGAGCAGTTAGGTGTGATGATTGGAGTGAGTGCCAATGCGATTACATCTGCTAATTTCATGCTGATTTAGGAAAGGAAGGAAAAGTGCGATCGCCCATTCGATAAAATAAGGGCGATCGCACTTAACCAAAATAAACATTTATCTGCGTTCATCGGCGTCAATCCGTCGCCATCTGCGGTTAAAATTTTATACCTACTATTACGGCAATTTCACTTCTGTCTCCTGACTGATAACTACTGGTGGCGACAGAGTAGGCTCAGGTTCTGCCACATTCAACTGACCGCCACAACAACGCAATTCATAAAGTTTTGCATTAATTTGATACTCATACTGACTCAATAACCTTGCATAAATATAGCCAGCTTTTCCATCCAAAAAGCCTAACTGAATGAAGTAAAATAAAATAAATCTGAGCAGTGGTTTAAAAGGCAGCCACACCCAAACTTTTTTGAGAAAGCGTTTTCGCTGCACTGCATCTCCAAATAAGTGAGCGCCAATAGTACCGCTGTCGTCGCGCCCTTCAATTATATTGTAATAAACACGAGCTTCCCAATTAGAATAGCGGTTGTGCCGTTCTATCCAGTGAAATAAATCGCGGTAATCCTCGTGGATCATGTCATTTTTTAAGTAGCCGACTTGACCGGCTAAAATGACGTGTTCGTGAACTTCGTTGTCGCCAGTATTGGGGACGGATTCAGTGCCGAGATTTTCGTAACGTCCTTTTTGATGCTTGAACAAACGCAAATTCCAGTCTGGATATCTGCCGCCGTAACGCAGCCACTGACCTAAAAAGAAGACTTTGCGGTTGAGGTAGTAGCCGTCAAAATTGGGGTCTTCGATCGCCTGCGCGATTTCGTCCCAAAGTTCCGGCGGAATTCGCTCGTCGCAATCGACAATTAATACCCATTCGTTGCGAAAGGGCAGATTGTCCAAAGACCAATTTTTCTTTTTCGGCCAGCGGTTGTCGAAGTAGAATTGCACTACTTTTGCGCCGGTGCTGATGGCAATTTCTACCGTGCGATCGCTACTTTGGGAATCAACCATGAAAACTTCATCCGCCCTGGCAATGCTGGCCAGACACGCTGGTAGATTAAGTTCTTCGTCTTTTGCCGGAATGAGAACTGAAACCGGAATCTTGGATGAACTAGATGTCATAATCGAGTGCTTGAACCTGAATGCGGTCGAGTTTTTGTAGATGAAGTGCGATCGGCACAGCCGCGCCAACGAGTTGAGCAGCGAGGGATATTGCCTATAGCCTAATACCTAGTGGTCGATTTCGGTGCAAAAATCAGGCCGCGGATGGCTGCGCTCAAATAACCGATTTGACCCCAGGCAAAAACGAAATTTTCAAAACGCAGCGCCGGATCTCTAATATATTTAAAAGACTTCCAGACACCCCTCAAGATTCTTTCACCCCCTCGCCCAAGCTGAGCAATACCGGCTCGATCGGACAATTGTTCCCGATAACATTCGCTAATGCCCTGCCACCACCCGCGCTCTAGAAACCAAGCTTTGTTGAGCCTTTCTGCTGCGACATGGTGAAGTACCAGGGCCTCCGGTAGATAAACTACTTGCCAACCTAACTCTAAAGCTAATTCTGTCGTTCGCAACTCTTCATTTGACAGCAACTTTTTGCCGACTCTACCGAGTTTGACATCGAAGCCACCAATTTGTTCGAGAAAAGCGCGCCGGATTGAGTAGTTTACTCCCCTGGGAGTCAAACCGGGAGCAGTCACGTACAGGCAAGTATCGCCTAAATCATATGCTCCCAAGTTCTGGGCTAATCCCGGTGACAGCCATTCGGGCGGGCTGACTCCAGAAGGCCAGAGCAAATTGACTTTGCCACCAGCTACGGCGAGTTTTTGATTGCTTTGATAAGCTGCCTGCAGCACCCTGAGCCAATTCGGCTCAGCAATAGCGTCGTCGTCGAGATAAGCTAATATTTCGCTGCGAGCTTCCTTTGCGCCGGTGTTCCGCGCCACTGACAGACCGATTTCGGGTTCCCAGACGTACTTGAGGCGGCCATCCCCCAGTCTTGCTTCTACCACCTCGCGGGTGCGCGAAATCGAACTTTCTGGGCTTGCATAATCGCTAGAAGCGTTATCCACTACTACTACTTCAAAGTTGTCGGGAAAATCCTGTACCAGCAAGCTGTCGATCGCCCCACCTAAATAGGCGGCGCGATTGTGGGTGCAAATAATTGCTGATATCTGAGGATGATCGGGCATAAATAACAGCTTGGGAAATACGGGGGTTCTCGATCGACTTACTCGGATATTGTCTCATCAATGCTATTATCGCTTAAAAAGCATTTGGTAGTTGGCAGTTTAAATGATAATTGGTAATTGGTAATTGGTAATTGTGTTTAATCCTTTGTATCTGACTAATGACTGCTGACTAATAACTAATGACTAACTCAGTACCCACCACATCTAGACAATTAATCTTAGTAACTGGGCCCGCCCGGAGTGGCAAAAGTGAATGGGCCGAAACTCTGGCGGCGGGTTCGGGAAAACAAATAATCTATGTGGCTACCAGTCGCGTTGATGAAACGGATTTGGAGTGGCTTCGTCGCCTCGATCAGCACCGAAATCGCCGTCCAGTTGATTGGACAACTCTAGAAGTGCCGATCGAATTATCGGCAGTTGTGCGGGCCAGCAAGCCCTCAGATTGCTTGTTGATTGATTCCCTGGGAACTTGGACGGCAAATCTTTTGGAACAAGAAACTGCTGTTTGGGCGACTACGCAGCAAGATTTGCTAGCCTGTTTGAAGTCGGCGGCGGCTGATGTAATTTTGGTAGGGGAAGAAACCGGATGGGGCGTTGTGCCTGCTTATCCGGCGGGGAGGCTGTTTCGCGATCGCCTCGGCACTCTCGTCCGCCACATCGGGGCGATCGCCGATAATGTTTATCTCGCCACCGGAGGTTACGCTTTGGATCTAAGGGCTCTGGGTACCCCGCTGCCGCCCGTAGCGAAAAATTAACAGCCGGAGTCGCGATCGACAAGAGAGAAAACATCTCAGTTTTCCGATGGACAATTTTAACTAAAAATTAGGTATAATTTTAACTAAGATTGAAAACACAAGAGTCACATAAATTAGTCAAAAAACATACTCCCTAGGGGGAACGGCCCAACAATTTGACATGAGGAATAGCCAAATTTTGAAATTATGTAAAAGCTAAAATGTCTCTTAAGAAAGAGTGATAATTTAAAATTAAAAGTCTAAAATAATCAATTAGTTGAAGGGTTGACTAAAAGTTATGGCATCAGATAGTGAAGTAAGAAAATATATTGCTTACTGGTTTCAGTTAGGCAAAAAAGTATTAATTCGCAACGGTTCCGAAGCGCTGCTGCCCAAATCGGTAAATGCCGGCGATCGCTACAGCCAGGAATTTGAAGAGTGCTGGCAAAAAATCATCTCCCGCGACAGCGGAGACTGTTACCTCGAAGGCACAAACGAAACAATTGCCCAACTGCTGACACCCGCTTGGGAAATCAGTCCCTGCGCGCGCTGCGCTATGCCCGTAGTGTTCCAACAAACCGGAATGCCCCCGGAGTTCTGTCCCTGTAACGACTTACCGAACTGGCCCGATACCGAAATGCCCCAACCTCGATCGCCCGTCAGCAGCCAATCGCAACTATCAGGCATTCGCGATCGACTCAACCGATCCAGCGGCGAGTAAGTATATAAGAAGGAAGAAGGGTGTTCTTCCTTAAATTGTTACAATATATTTACAATGCTTCACACTAGGTCTGATTTATGAATGTCAAGACAGTATCGCCAGCCTCCCCGCAAACTTATGTAAATTCAGGGACTCAGGCTGTACTCGGCAATTTCCAAGATGCAAATACAATTCCCCTGCAAGCAGTACCAGTATCACTAGAGACCGAGGTCGTAACGGGCGATCGGCTCAAATCAGCCAGAGACATAGCTTTCGAGTTGGCAGGAGATGCTGTTCGGTACGATCCAGTCGCGATCGCAGCCCTGTACCGAAATCGACCTCTACAAGTCTGGGGAAGGCTGTCGAGCGTTGTTTGGACATTTTTTAGCTTTGCCTTCAGTGTGTGGTTCGACGGGAAAACAGGTCGTACCGCCACCAACCAAAAGCGTCGCGCCGTCCGACTGCGAGAAATTCTGGCCCAACTCGGCCCAGCTTTCATCAAAATCGGACAAGCACTCTCAACACGGCCCGACTTAGTACCGCCAGTATATTTAGAAGAACTAACAACGCTGCAAGACCAACTGCCAGCATTTCCGAACGAAGTAGCATATCAATTCATCCAAGAAGAATTGGGCGCCCACCCCAAAGACATCTACGCAGAAATCAGCCCAGACCCGATCGCAGCAGCATCTCTCGGACAAGTCTACAAAGGCAAACTCAAAACCGGAGAAACAGTCGCAATCAAAGTCCAGCGACCGGGTTTAGCCGAAAACATCGGCTTAGATATCTACATCCTGCGGCGCGTTGCAGTTTGGGCACAAAACAACTTCAAAGTAATTCGCAGTGACCTCGCAAGCATTATGGACGAGTTGGGTGAGCGCATTTACGAAGAAATGGACTACACCCACGAAGGTCAAAATGCCGAACGGTTTGCCAAACTCTACGGCCACATCAAAGACATTTATGTTCCCAGCATCTACTGGGAATATACCCGCCGCCGCGTCTTAACAATGGAGTGGATCACCGGCATCAAACTTACGAATTTAGAAGCCGTTAAAGCTCAAGGAATCGATGCTCCTTACTTAATTGAAGTGGGTGTGCAGTGTTCTCTCAGACAACTTCTCGAACACGGTTTCTTTCACGCTGACCCGCATCCCGGCAATCTTTTGGCAACTCCTGACGGTCAATTGGCTTATCTCGATTTCGGGATGATGAGCGAAGTTAAACCTTATCAGCGATACGGCTTGTTGGAAGCTGTGGTGCATTTGGTGAACCGCGACTTTGAAGGTTTAGCAAAAGATTACGTGAAGTTGGAGTTTTTAACTCCCGACACCGATCTAACGCCAATTATTCCAGCTTTGGCGGGCGTATTTAACAATGCTTTGGGTGCTAGCGTTGCCGAACTCAATTTCAAAAGCATTACTGACGAGCTTTCGGCGGTAATGTACGAATATCCTTTCCGGGTTCCAGCTTACTACGCTTTGATTATTCGATCGCTCGTCACGTTAGAAGGCATTGCCATCAACGTTGACCCCGAATTCAAAGTGTTGAGCAAAGCTTATCCTTACGTTGCAAAACGGCTGTTGAGCGACCCCGCACCGGAATTGAGAGCATCCCTGCAAGATTTGCTGTTCAAACAAGGCGAGTTCCGCTGGAACCGCTTAGAAAACTTGCTCAACAATGCCCGCGAGAGCGATGATTACGATGTGAGCAAAATCTTGAACCAAGCTTTAGAATATTTATTTTCCGAAAGAGGAGATTTCATTCGCGATCGTATTGTCCTGGAATTAGTCAAGAGTCTCGACACACTTTCCAGCAACGCTTTCGCTAACGCCAAATCTGTAGTCGGCGAATGGTTTGGAGTCAAGGCAAATCAACCTGTGGTTTCACAAACCGAACAAAAAAACTTAGAACATATCAAGCGGATTTGGGATATTTTGCAATCAACTCCCGGTTTTGACACGATGAAAGTATTGCAGCTACTGCCGCAGTTGTTAGTGAAACCAGAAGTGCAGAACATGGGCCAGAAAGTAGTCGGCGGTTTAGCTCAAAGAGCAGTTGCTAGGTTAATTCGCGAATTTTTGCTTTCCTCCGAACCCGCTGCGATTCCTGAGAATGGAAGCTATCCTAAAACTTCGCCTCAGTTGTCTTTACCTGCTGCGAAGTAGTTTGATTGGGACTTTTTTAACCGCAGATATTAGCTGATAAACACAGATGAACGCAGATGGAATTCCGTCTGCGTTCATCACTTTAAGCTGCTGCTTTAGTTGCTGGTAAAGGTTCAATTTCTTCTGGCTTGGCGTGACGGCGTGGGTCATCAAAACCCCAAGCAAATAGCCAATCGGGGTCAGCGTTACCGCAGCCGATCGAATATATTTGGCTGTGTTTGAAATGCTTGAAAAACTCCTGACACTTTTCATCGGTCATTAGCGATTCTTCTAATGGTAAGTCGTGAATTAGGGCGTATAAATCAAATTCGTTTCGCTCTGGATTCCATTGATAACGCAATTCAGGAGTGTAACCAAGTTCTAGCAGCTTTGCTATTGCCTCATCAGGGTTTTTATAGTTGTCTAAGTGAACGCGGTTCAGGGAAACAACTACTTGTACGTGGTGGTATTTTGCGGGTGTTAATTGATATTCGGTCATCGGTTTTTCCTTTTTTTCTCATCACAGGTGTAATAGGTTCTTCCGGTTGCGTCGGGGTGTCTTGTTGCTTCGCGGTTCTGCTGTTCGCATCGCTTAGCAGCTTCTGCATCACTCCGAGCATAAAAAGGTCTGTCCGGGTGTTCAGCGAGTTCGGCTTCCAAGTCTTCCCAAGATTTTTCTGGGTTGTCTGCGTCTCTCAACATTTGTCCCTCGCTTAATGTCTCCTCAGTCTTGAACGTTTTGCCCCGCTTCAGTTTTAGGCTCTGGCGGGGTTTCTGCTGTCTCTAGCCATTGCTTCATCAGTAAACCGATGACTTCGCTCATTGGCTTTTCTTGAGCTGTGCAAGCTAGTTTGAATCGTAGCTTTAGCCTTTTATCTACGTAAACGCTTAGTTCAGCCATTTCAGGTGGAATTTTTTTAGCCATGTCTCTCATACGCGCATACCTGTATTCTCGCATCTGGCGAGGGGGCGGTTTACTAGGTGGTGACACAACTACGTATTGCGCGGTTGCGCGATATACCTTATGATACTCGCATAGACAAAAAACGGCAACCCCACCGCCTTAAGAAATGTTGTTGCCGGAAACGCCGAACCAAGTATCGCTACCGGATTCTTCCAGCAAGATGTCGCTGCCTGCTTCGTCGTTATCCTGTTCACAAAAGTAGAGACAGCTAGCTTATAAAATCTTTATGTTGACTAAAAGTTCAAAAATAGATAAAATTTTTACAGTAGATCTTTTTACTTGCTGCGTAAGCCTTATAGCTTTTTCAGATGCAGGATCAGAGTCGCTTCCTTCGATCAAAACGGCTACGCGCTGCCCTCTGGTATGCCGCCAACGGCAAGTGCCAGCATTGCAGATGTGATTTGCCTTCAGACTGGCACGCAGATCATATTGAGCGATGGGCAGAAACTCAGAGAACCAATGTCCACGAAATGCAGGCATTATGCCCCAAATGTCATTATCAAAAAACTGCTGAGGAGAACAGAAACATGACAGATGCAATCCAATTAGATATTTTTTCTTCGCAATCTCCCAAAGAACCTATTAATTTAAGAAAGCATCAAGATGAATTTTATCAAATCTGTAAACGCATAAAGGCGGGAGAACAAATTAAAAAATTTTTTGGTAGTGCTTTTTTGTAAAGGGCGGAGAAAAATACTATAATTGATCGACGATCGCGACAGAGGAATGATTGAATGAAACTCGATCTAAGTTGCCCGACCTGTGGATCTGATGACATTATGAAAAATGGGACAACGCGCAGAGGAAAACAAAACCATAAATGTCGAGACTGTGGAAGACAGTTTGTGGAGAATCCACAGTGGAAACCAAAAGACAAAGACATCATCGCATTGGTAAATTTATTGTTATTGGAGAAAATCCCTTTAGCCCGAATAGTCAGAACAGTAGGTGTGTCAGCAAGCTGGCTCCAAAACTATGTGAACAAATATTATCAAAAGGTAAGTAGGTAGGCGGGAAAAAACATATTTATGTAACAAAACATTAAGCAGCATAATTGGAGTTAAACTTAAGGCGT
>NZ_JAUBSD010000130.1:0-13127 GCF_036704575.1 Microcoleus sp. K5-D4 | reverse complement strand
CAGCTTTTATCAACAAGGTATGCGGGCCGCAACCCTTATACAGTCTATCTCGTAGACCTCTTTGTCACCCCCCCAGGACTGTTGACTGTTAACTAATGACTACTGACTACTGCCAACTGCCAATTGATTACCGATCGAGCTTGCGCTGAATTTGCCTCAAAGACTGGTACATTTCCGGCAAACGGTTGTATACGGCTGCGGCTTTGAGAAATAGTTTGTGGGGAATTGCTGGCACCCCAGTCACGATCGCACCTGCGGGCACGTCGCTGTGAATTCCGGCTTTAGCAGTGGCGATCGCCCCATCTCCGATTTTGGCTTGATTGGCAATTCCCACTTGACCTGCCAAAATTACATTGTTGCCAATTTTCACCCCGCCAGCCATGCCAACGTGAGCGGCAAAAGCACAATTTTTCCCTACTTGACAGCCATGACCTACCTGTACTAAATTGTCAATTTTTGTATTTTGGCCGATGCGGGTTTCTCCGACAGCGGGCCTGTCGATCGTGCTGTTGCAGCCTACCTCAACGCCCTCTTCTAATACAGTGCAGCCAGACTGCTCCATTTTCAGCCATCCTGTGGCTGTAGGCACGAACCCAAAACCTTCGGAACCGATCGCCGCACCGCTGTGAATCACGCAATTTGCGCCGATGCGACTACGTTCGTGAATGACACAATTAGCGTGTAAAACTGTGCCTTCGCCTATTTCCGCATCTGGGTAAATTACGACATTTGGATGAATGCAAACGTTGCTGCCAATTTTGACTTTTGCTTGAATAACGACGTGGGGGCCGATATAGACATTTTCACCAATTTCTGCTGAGGGGTGAACGACGGCTGAGGGATGAATTTCGGATGCTGGGCGAAACGGTTGATAGAAAATGGCGATCGTTTCCGCAAATAACAATCGCGGATCGGGTGCGGCAATCCAAGCAATGTTGCGATCGTCACATTGAGCTTGAAGACTTTCATCTAACGGTAAAATTAAAGCCGAAGCATTTGTAGTGGCTGTATGAACGGCAAATTTAGCACCTTCTATATAACTGATTGTGCCCGATGGAGCTTCATCAACAGGGGCCGCACCTGTAATTTCTGGATCGGTAGCAACCGACGCTGTGAGGGTGCGACTGGTGGCTAAGTTAAGTTTTTGTACTATTTCGCTAAACTTCATCTATAAAAATTTGTTGTTAGCACAGATGGATCATAGTTAAAATTACCAGCTTTCGAGCACGATCTGAGCAGTTGCGATTTAAAAAACAAAAACCCCGATTTCTTGAAGAAGTCAGGGTTGTAGGGCTCGATTATTTTTGCCAATTATTTTACAGAAACTGCATCTACGTCAACGGTGCTGCCTTGGGATTCAGAATAATGGACACCGGTGGCTTCGGATGCTGAGGCTGTCTCTGTTTGGCGGGATTTAAAGTAGTCGATCGCCATTTGGGACACTTCGGAAATCAGCAAGACTGCGATTGCCACATCGTCAATTTGTCCGATGACGGGGAGAAAGTCTGGGGCAATGTCGATCGGGCTTACCAAATATGCCAGCGTTCCCAGAATAATCCACCAGCGGTATTTGGGGTTGCGGAGGGTGTCGCGGTACCAGTTGTAAACAGATTGTATAGAAAAGTTCATGGGGTTGTCCTCTACTTATATTTTCAATCTTGACAAATTGTCGCTCGAAATGCTTGTGGAGATATCCCCCCTAGGGTTGGCAAGAGACTTCTACCTGGGAGTATAGGGAATTGGGGAGGGAGAAGTTGTCAAGCTGTGTTGAAAGGTCGGGGACTCTTGGCAACGCCCCTACCGAAACCTGACAGAAGAAAGCCGATAGAATTAATATGTGTTTATCTGCTGTTTTAAATAATATTCATATCTCTCACTCACGAATTTTGAAAGATCCATTTTTGGTCGCCGATCGCAATTTCGCAGCCATTTGGTAGCCAAAAAGGCTCGTTAGCAGCCAGCCTCTGCCCACCCACAAAAGTGCCGTTGGAACTGCCGCTATCGACAAGCTGATACCGCTGTTTGCCAAGTTCGTCAGTGGCGCGGCGGATTTGAGCGTGGTAGCGCGAACTTTGCGGATCTTGTAATACTAAAGTGTTGGTTGGTTCGCGTCCAATTGTAAAAGGATTGGCTGTGAGGGCGATCGCTTCTCCAGAAAATTTGTAGATTAAATGTGCGGTTGTTTTGCGATCGCTGCTTGCGAGTACGGTTGGTGCAAGTTGGGGAGGATTTCTCCCAGCAGGGAGACTGTTTTGAGCAAGTTGTTGTGTTAGTTGTTGTAAATCGCGATCGAACCCGGCTGCTGTGTCAGAAGCTGAAAGACTCGCAGGAGAATTACCTGAAATTAAGTTTAACTGCTGTACGGGAGCTTGAGGAACAATGGGCCGGCCGGCTTCGGCAATTCTCATTTGCAGGGCGGCGGCATTTTCTGCTTCCTGTCGGGCACTCATTCCCTCAACTTGGCGAATAACTCCGTTGGTTTCGGGAAAGCTGACATCGCCAATTCGCACGTCTTCTAAGTTAAAACCTAGGGTATAAAAATCTTGGACGCGATCGAGCAAATTTTGGCGCAACAACAGCCGTCCTTGACTGATAAGCTGTTGTAGGGGTATTTGCCCGATCGCTAATCCCATACAATCCTTAACTGCACTTGCTAAAGCACCTATAGGATCGGACAATTCCAAAGCTACCCGTTTCGGATCTATAACTTGATAAATAACGGTCAGAGTGGCATCAATTAAAAATCGATCCTTAGACAAAAAATCTCCGTGCGACTGCACCTCCAAATTGCGGAGTTTGGTGTCTACGAGGACAATTTGAGACTGTTCCAGCAGGGGAAGGGCGAAGCTGAAATGTCGCCCGGATTTCAGGGTACGCACGGCGCGGCCGTTTTTGACCAACACACCCGTGTAACCCGCCCCTATAAAGTCCATACTAAACCCGGCCCAGCGTTCTGGAGTTATCGTTTGAATTAGGGGAGAAGCGTTGTTCATGGGAGGGAGTTGAGGGAGGGAAGATTCTATTTTTAGGGTAACAAATTGCTGGGGACGAGCGATCGGGCGGTGTGCCGGTTCGGCAACCTCTATTCTATACTTCTGGACTCCCCCCGATTCAGGCCGGACTGGATCGAGTTTGCACCCCAGCAACCCACCTTCTGTTTGTACTGCATTCCCACTTTTGCCATCGCCCACCGGGAAGCAATATTTTCAGATTTAGAAACCGCTACAATGCGATCGAGTTCGAGAGTTTGAAACCCGTATTCTCAGATAGCAAACGCTGCTTCAGTTACCGAACTCACGCCCCCAGCTTATATCTATTTGTACTCACTTACTCACTCGGCTTAAAGTGCATACATTCGCAAATAATCTTTAAATTATCTGCGTTGCATCTGCGGTTTCCCTATCAATCAAAGATTTATGCAATAAGTCTAGTAGCCCGATCGCCCTTTTGATTCACCGCACCAAAAAAGCCACACACTCAACATGAGAAGTCTGAGGAAAGAAATCCGCCGGCTGCACTCGCGCCAACTTATAATCCCCATTTTCGCACAAAATCTTCAGGTCGCGAGCCAAAGTAGCAGGCTTGCAGCTAACATAAACAATGCGATTTGGTTTGATTTGCTTGATAGCTTCCAAAACCGCGCGATCGCACCCTTTCCTCGGCGGATCTAACAGCACAATATCCGGTGTCAATCCCAAGGAAGGCAGCAAAGTCTCTACAGTGCCCGCTTGAAAATCGACATTTCTCACGTCATTTAACTCAGCATTTAATTTGGCTTGTTCGATCGCCGCCGGTTGCACTTCTAAACCTATGGCTATTTTTACTTGTTTTGCCAGGGGTAAAGTAAAAGTACCAATTCCGCAGTAAGCGTCAACCAAAACCTCGTTTCCCTGCAAATTCAATTCCCCTACGATCACTTCTAACAAAGCTTCAGCCGCCTCTGTATTTACCTGGAAAAAAGTATCAGCCCTTAGCTGAAATTTCAAACCAGCAAAACTTTCTCGCAGATAAGAACGACCCGCAATGCAGCGAGTTTCGGCACCAAAAATCACATTAGTTTGAGCGGGATTTATATTCAAACAAACCCCTGCAAGTTGAGGATAGCGATTCAGCCACTCTGATGCTTGCTCTTCGAGTCCCGGCAACTCTCCAGTGCGAACTATTAAAGTTAGCAGCATCTCGCCCGTGCGCCGTCCGATCCGCAAGGACAAGTGACGCACTTCTCCTGTATGTTTCTTTTCGTCGTAGACTTGCCAATCCCGCCAGTGGATGTCTTCTTTGACTTCTTTTAACAAAGGATTGAGGCGCGGGTCTTGCACCGGACACTGATTGAGATTGACTAATTTGTGGGTGCTTTTTTGATAGTAACCTGCTTGGACTTGACCTGTTGCAGATATTGCGACGGGATAAGTCGCTTTGTTGCGGTATCCCAAAAATTGAGGAAATCCCTCGATTTTTCCCGTTAAAATTTCATCAACTTGCAGATTGCTAAATCCGCCAATCCTTTCTAAGGCTTGAATGATTTGATTTTGCTTGGCTGCAAGCTGATATTGATAATCTACGTGCTGCCACTGACAGCCGCCGCACTTGTCGGCGACAATGCAGTTAGCTCGAATGCGGTGTTCGGAGGCTTCCAGAAGTGTGTCCAGCTTGCCTGTAGCATAGGTGGATTTGACTTGCACGAGACGGACAAGGACTCGATCGCCCGTCACGGTATCGGGCACAAACACTACTAACTCACCAAAACGACCAACTCCATCGCCGGTGTCTGTCAAGTCGGTAATCTCTATCTCAATCAGTTGACCTTGCTGGCAAGGGTTTGCCAATTTCGTCGAGTTTGGGGTGGGGAATTTAGATTTGGTCACAAGTAGTCGTGGTAGGATTTAATATGGTAATGCAATATCGCTCTCTCTTTCCTGAGATAAGTCGTAGCGAAGCGGGGCGTAAGCCATCGCACTCAAGCTCAATAGCAGGTCGTATTCCTGCTGCTGAACGTCTTGCTGCTAAAGCCAAGCTTCAACCTGCAAGTCAAGCCTGCCGTGAGTTGTCTCGATCGAGCCTGTGCGATATGCTGTTGGGGCGATGTAGCAAAAACTCGTTAAACAGTCAAAGTGTCTGCTGACATCCAAACTCTCACTCGCAGTTTTTGAGTTTTTCCCGCAGTACCCTGGAACACAAGGAAACTGGCTTGAATATCAAGCATAACGCTTGGGGAGATTTACCCTCTACTTCTAGGATTGATAAATGTTAGGAGCAAGGCGAGTCTGCGAACCAAGAATCCCGTCGCCAACAGATGGGAATGTTTATTAATGTTATCCTCAAATTTGAATAACAATGAGCGTAGTTAGCCAATTTATTCTCCAAGCCGACGACGAACTTCGTTATCCCAGTACCGGCGAACTCCAAAGTATCAATGATTTCTTTAAAACCGGAGAACAGCGGGTGCGTATTGCTACTGCGCTGTCTGACAGTGAGAAGAAAATTGTGGAAGAAGCTAGTAAAAAACTCTGGAAAAAACGACCTGATTTTATCTCTCCTGGGGGCAATGCTTACGGCCAGCGCGAACGGGCTTTGTGTCTGCGCGACTACGGCTGGTACTTGCGCCTGATTACTTACGGTATCTTGGCGGGTGACAAAGAGCCGATCGAAAGCATCGGTTTGATTGGCGTTCGGGAAATGTATAATTCTCTCGGCGTTCCTGTTCCTGGCATGGTCGAAGCTATCCGCTGTTTGAAGGAAGCTTCTTTGGCTTTGCTGAATCAGGAGGATGCTAAGGAAGCAGCTCCTTATTTTGATTATATCGCTCAGGCAATGTCTTAATTGCTTTGGTGATTGCTTTGATGAATGTGGCGGAGCATTCGCGGGTGATTTTTGGGGTGATTTTATCTCGCAATTGCTCGCAAATGTTTCGCTTCTGTTTTGGGAAAGGAAATCTGCCTAATTTCTGCTAGGAAGCAATGGTGTTTAAGCTTTCCCAGATGTTGAGTTCGCATAGTCTTTCAATGCACATTTGAATTAAAAAGTCAAGTGTTTTTGGGAGAGATTGTTTTTTGAATTTCCGGCTGTCGTACAGAATGGATGTTTTGAGCTGCGAGAGTTCTCCAAGAGTGGGGCAGGTTTGGATATGATGCGCGATCGCATTTTGCCATTCTTCCAGCCTGCGGTAGCTGACAAACAGGCCGCCTCTATCCCGATGGTGGACGAAAACCACGAAAGCCCAGGATTCGACTCGCTTAATCAGGTTTTGGCTGATTTTGAGCAGTTGGGCGATCGACCTGAGGGTGATGCGGAGCTTTTTTGAGGGTTGGATGCGGCGAAACAGTGCTGTCATAGCTGAGTCACTCCTGAACTTGGGTGAGTTAGTTTGTGTTCGTCTTTGGATCTTGCTATATCATATCATTCTACACGAATGCAGAGAAGTTGCAGTAATGTTTCTAAATGTGTAATGCTGAAACCCTGTGTGCTGCCTTGAGCAAGGCAAAAGTACAGCTAGCTTAAGAGTTAAATTGGATCTGTAAAATGCCGGGATTTCTTGACTTTAAGGCTGTCGTCGATCAGGAAAAACTGCGCCCTGTGCGATTTACGGATACGGGACGCGGCAGATTGGGCAAACTTCTGAAAGCAGCTAGAGAGATTCGGGGCTGGTCAATTATTGAAACAGAAATGGTCACAAAAGAATACGAGGCCGCTCTGTTTCGGACAGCCGGAGATCCTGTACCAAAAGATGTCGGTATTAGTAATGCTACTGTTAGTCGCTACGAACGCGGGAAGTTAGAAAGTTTGGATTGGCGATCGCTCTCTCTGTTATGCTTTGTGCTCAAGCCGATCGATCCAGTGACAGGGGAAGCCCTCGAACCGACAAATGCTTTATATATCGCGTGCGAACATCCCCCATACAACGATGCGAAACTCTATGACTAGATTATTTGCAGATAGGTAATGTCAGGACTCTCTAACAAAGCTGTGGTAGACAAAGAGCAGGAATTGCGTCCCGTTCGCTTCACGGAAACGGGGCGAATGCGTTTGGGGAAGATTTTAAAAGCAGCAAGACAGACAACAGGCTGGTCTGTCAGCGAAACAGAGTTCAAAACAAAGGGATATGAAGAGGCGCTGTTCACAGCTACAAATCAACCCGTACCCAAAGATGTGGGTATCAGTGCCGCAACAGTCAACCGTTACGAACGCGGGAAGCTGGATAATTTGGATTGGCGATCGCTCTCTCTGTTATGCTTTGTGCTCAAGCCGATCGATCCGGTGACTGGGGAAGCCCTGGAACCGACAAATGCGCTTTATATCGCTTGCGAACATCCGCCGTACAATGACGCGAATCTTTACGAGTAGTTCATTGCTGACATCTGAACTGATGCAACTAAATTCTTGAGATGGGGAGTTTTGAACCGCAGATATTAGCTGATGAACGCGCTATGAACGCTGATGTCATTTTATCTGTGTTGATCTGCGGTGATTGATTACCGATCGCCCTTTTGTTTAGCAATTAAAGCTTTAGCTTGCTGCCACAGAGATTCTAACTCTTCTGGGGCATAATCTGACAAAGGTCGATCGCACGCAGCCTCTACCTTTGCAAACCGCTGCACAAAGCGATCGTTTGTTCCCTGCAAAGCAGCCGACGGATCTAAATCGTACCAGCGAGCTAATTGAATCAACACAAACATAATATCTCCCAATTCTGACTGCTGCGCTGCCTTATCCTCGTGTTTGAGAGCGTGTTCAAACTCGGCCATTTCTTCGTGAAATTTATCCCAAACGCCGTCTACACTGTCCCAATCAAAACTCACTTCCGCAGCTTTTTGAGAGATTTTCATCCCGGCGGTTATCGGCGGCAAAGTGCTGGCATAACGGCTCATTTTCGAGGCTAAAGTTTGCGGCTTTTCCGAAGTTGTGCCTTTTTCTGCTGCTTTGATTTTTTCCCAGTTTTCGTTGACTTCATCCACGCTGTTGAGTTCGACATCGCCGAAGACGTGGGGATGCCGCCGAATTAGTTTTTCTGTAATGCCCGCAGCGATTTCTGCGAAGGTAAATTGATTGGATTCGCTGGCAATTTGAGCTTGCAGAATTACCTGTAACAGTAAGTCACCCAATTCTTCGACGATCGCATCTTTATCTCCTTTGCGAATCGCGTCGGCGGTTTCATAAGCTTCTTCTATGATGTGAGCAACTAGAGTTTGGGGAGTTTGGGCTAAATCCCAAGGACATCCGCCGTCTGGCGATCGCAATTTAGCCACAACTTCTATAAGTTCTTTGAGTGCTGTGAGCGATCGACTTTCAGAATTAGACATAATTATTTACCTTTTATATCAACCGCCAAGACGGTTATAACGTTGTTAATGGCTCCAACCATTGATTTTATTACTTCTTCCTTCTTCCTTCTTCCTTCTTCCTTCTTCCTTCTGCTATGGATTTGCTAGATGTGCGAGTGGGAGCTTTGATTTTGGACCTCTTAATTGTCTTAGGACGCCGCAACCCGCTCAATCCTTTCTTTTTGAATCTTTTGTAAGCCGAGCCGCCCCAATCGCTCAGATAGTGGCTCATCGCCCCCAATTCTAGACCGATGTAAACGGCTAAAATTTCGATGTGGTGTTCCCAGATCGATCGCCCGTAGCTCAAAACCACATCCTGCCAATTCCCGCCTAAGTTCCCGACTTTTTCGGCAATTGCCAATCCCAACATTCCGAGAACCGCAATCCAGATAGCGAGGTACAAGATTCGCAAAGCAGTGCCGATCAGAGGGCCGTGGGACAAAAAAGAGCGGTGGCGCAGGCTTTTTTGGTACGGGAGCCAAATCGGTTTGAACCATCCCCAGCGCTGATACTGGCAAGAGTAGATATCCAAGTCGGGGCCAAACATCAGCCCGCCGAATAAGAAGCTGCCGGAAACGAGCAAAGTCAGGTTGCTGCTCTGAGTCTGGCCAAAGGTGAGGGCTGCCACCAAGGGCAAACTCCACATGGTTATTTGATCGTGGGTGCGGCCAGAGGGCATTTAAAGTTTAGGATTTTTTTTACTTGATCTTTCTGAGTTACTGTGATATGATAAATCCCGGTGAGTGCAATTGGGTGATTAGCTCAGTGGTAGAGCGCCTGCTTTACACGCAGGATGCCGTAGGTTCAAATCCTACATTACCCATCCGATAACTCAATATCAACAGTTTCAGCCGTTTTTAGCCGTCAAGCCGAGAACGGCTTTAACTTTTGCTGTTGACGGCTGACTTTTGAATTTGGTGACGACTAAATTTAACATTCTGTGGCGGATGTCTCAAAAGTTGGCACCCAATGCTAGAAAATTAATTTATTGATTTTCTTTTTTAGAACCGTGTATATGAAGCCTAAAATAACCAGCCCGATCGCGTGGCAGCAAGCTGAACTGCTCATGCAGCCAGCCATGATCCGAGTGCTCGACAACATCCGCAAACAATTAGAGGAGTCTGTCTGGACGGGCACTTATCAAGAAGTGCAGATTCCAATTCCGGGCTATCAACTAATTTTAGAGCTTCAAGGCGAGCAAAGATGCGTCGATATTTGGGAACTTTGCTATCGAGTCTGCTTTGTCAACTACCAGCCCGCCCACTCTCAACTGCAAAGCCAGGAAGTCGTAATTGACACTAGCTTGATTGACGATGACACTGGCGATGTAGATTGGAATCGTCTTGATGGCAAAGCCAGTCAATTAATACAAGAAATATTCGCCAATTTGGGCAAATAGTCAGTTGTCAGTTGTCAGTTGACAGGGAAGCAGTAGTTAACAGTTAACAGTCAACGGTCATCAGTCAATAGTCAACAGTCAACACTCAACAAAATTTTATGCTGATTCAAGAATTGCACGACATTCAAGCAGCGGCTGGTGCTACTTTTGCAGAGTTAACAACCAAAGGAATTGTGCCAGTGAGTTTTGGTAACGACGCAGAAGCGATCGCAGCAACGAAACAAGGTGCGGCTTTGTACGATCGCACTCACTGGGGACGCATTCAAATCTCAGATAGCGATCGACTGCGGTTCTTGCACAATCAAAGTACCAATAACTTCAACATACTCAAACCCGGTCAAGGTTGCGATACCGTTTTCGTCACATCCACCGCCCGGACGATCGACCTCGCCACCGCTTACGCGACAGAAGATGCCGTACTGCTGCTAGTATCAGCCAACCGCCGCCGCCAACTGCTGGAATTGCTCGATCGCTATATTTTCCCAATGGATCGCGTTGAGTTAACAGATTTAACTGAGACAACTGTTGCTTTCAGTTTCCTCGGCCCGGACAGCACTCAACTACTAGAAAAAATCGGAGTTACCGAACTTGAAAATCAACCTTACGCTACTCACAAATTGATAAATTTTGCAGGTATGGAAGTCCGAGTGGCGGTTGGTAGCGGTTTAGCAACTCCCGGATACACGTTAATTGCGCCAGCAAGCGATGCAGCCAAGTTGTGGCATGAATTAGTCAAAGCTGGGGCCGTACCGATGGGCGATCGAGTTTGGGAACAACTGCGAATCGAACAAGGACGCCCCGCACCCGATTTTGAACTCACAGATGATTACAACCCCTTAGAAGCCCGCCTTTTACACACTATTACCTATGACAAAGGCTGCTACATCGGTCAAGAAACAATTGCCCGGTTGAATACCTACAAAGGAGTCAAACAGCAGCTTTGGGGCGTGCAGTTGAGCGGTGCGGTTGAACCAGGAACAACAGTCACAATCGGAGAGGAAAAAGTCGGTAAACTCACCAGTTTTACGGAAACTGAATCCGGCTTTTTTGGTCTTGCTTACATCCGCACAAAAGCGGGCGGCGAAGGACTGAAAGTGCAAGTCGGAGCGGTATCAGGGGACGTAGTAAATGTACCTTTCTTGAGTTCCTAGTTGCGCTCGATCTCCTGTTGGCGCCGCAGCGCCCAAAACTTTTTTGTTGAGGTTGATTTAGGTGAATTTTAACGTAATAAATTGACACGAATCCTATCTTTATATAGATTCCCAAACCAACAACAGCAATAATTATGCATTACACTCGTCACAGAAAAAAAAGAGTTTTTCAGTGAAAAAGTTTACATCCCGCTTAATTACAATTTGCCTGCGAGTAGGAATAATCTTTGCTGTAGGAATAGTGCAGATTTTTAGACGATTATAAAAAAACTTTAATTGAACGGTTTTCCCGTCCGAAAATTCGCGATAGGCTTCCGCGCTTTAGCCTGAATGGATCGGATAAAATTCCTAAGTTTGTTTTGGGCTCGCTCCGCGATAAATTACAACTTGAAGGTGCGATGGATTACTTAAGTTAGACGATTGCTGCTTGGGGTAGATACATCAATAGTCACGATCGACAATGGCAACCTCTTCCCCTTGATGACCCATTAGCAGACATCCTCACTCAACGGGCCAGTTTGAGTGAATTAGATCCCAGACTATTACTCAAGCTACCGGAAATTTTTGGAGATTTAGTACACTCACCACGCTTCGTCGAGACTGTTGCTGACCTGTTGCGTAGTTTTCATGAGTTCGGTGCTAAAGCAACGCTAGCCCGATTGTCCTAGGCACCATCCGCCTCCGTGAGGAAACTTATTTGACACTGCCACGGCTGCACTACGTTAAACCCGTGGGATTCTCCCGTCTAGCCCAGCTCTATGTCTACGAGTGCAAAGACCAATTCAGCAGCCCGTACAGCGCAATATTTATTGAGGTCATTCTTTCCGATCTTCTCTCTTGCCAAAGCATCTATCTTAAGGCGGATTCTCCAGAGGAAGTAACTCAGGTTGAATAGAGAAGACCGTGTATGCATACGGATGGATATTCATGAAGCGCGACGCCAGAGGCAAGTTTGTTAGCAATTGGAAATCGGAGACGAAACAACGAGTGAGCGTATCTCTGACTAATACAGCATGGCGATCGCTAGATAAAGAGGCTCACAGGCGAGGAATTTCTCGCTCTGAAGTCATTGAAAACTTTGCCCGCACTCTTGAATGCGAACAGTTGTTCCCTGCCCAAGAAACTGAGCGCAAGGTGGCAACGATTCTTGAAAGCATTACGGATGCTTTTGTCGCCTTCGATCGCGATTGGCGCTACACTTATGTGAATCGGGCGGCGGCTAAAATCCTGCACAAAACGCCACAAGAGCTACTGGGAAAGCACGTTTGGAATGATGTTTTTCCTGAGCTAGTCGGTGCAATTCCCTATCGAGAACTACATCGGGCAGTGACGGAACAAGTCCCTGTTTCCTGGGAAGAATTTGGGGAATCTGTCGAGTCTTGGATAGAGGCAAATGCCTACCCATCTGCCGAAGGTGTCGCAGTTTATTTTCGGGATGTGACAGAGCGCAAACGCTTGGAATCAGAACTGCGGCAGCGAGAGCAACAGTTCAAGATGGTGGCTGAAAATGCCCCAGACATTATTACCCGTTTTGATGCAGAATTTCGCCATATTTATGTCAGCCCTTCTGTAGAATTGGTAACAGGTATTCCATCAGGGGAATTTGTTGGCAAGACCAATGTTGAGCTAGGAATGCCAGAAGACCTCAATCGTTTATGGCATGATAGTTTACGGCAAGTTTTTGCAACAGGGCAGGAACAGACGATTGAATTTAAGTTTCCGACTCTAAATAGTATTCGATGGTATCAGGCACGTATTGTCCCCGAATTTGCCAGTGATGATTCTGTTGTATCAGTGCTGAGTATTGCTCGTGATGTGACGGATTACAAACAGGTTGAACAGGCATTACGAGAGAGCGAAGAACGCCTGCAATTGGCACTGACGGCAGCTCAGATATTTGTCTGGGATATGGATTTGCAGACCAATGAGGTGGTGTGTTCTGGTAATGCTCTAGAGGTTTGGGGTCTTCAGGAAGGCACAGGAGAAGACTTTTTTGCGCTCATTCATCCAGATGATCGACAACGGGTGATCCAAGCGACCCAACGGGCAAGTGCTGGAGAACAGTCCTATATGCAGGAGTATCGGGTAATTTGTCCGGACGGCGTTGTGCGCTGGCTCAATAGTCAGGGACAAGTTTATCTGGATGAAACCGGACGGGGAGTTCGCATGATAGGCGTTTCGGTTGATAAGCTGATACGCAGCTAGATTGTATAATATAAATATAAAATAAGCGCTCATTAGTTAGAATGTATGCCAGCC
>NZ_JAUBSD010000129.1:0-13295 GCF_036704575.1 Microcoleus sp. K5-D4 | reverse complement strand
CAGAACCAATTTTTCTTTGAGACATCTTCTCAAACCCCCTTGACAACTGCCATACAAGCTTAACTTGTTACCAATGGGCTCAGCCTGGTAGCACTGGTTTTTGAGGCTCTGCCTCTGTGATTGAGAATTACGCTAAATATTAACTCTCATCCACCTAATACTCAAGGATGAGCCTGCCCTCTCTCTAAAGGAAGATTTCATTAAACGAGTAAATTCCGTATGATGCTCTAAAAGTCAGTTAGAGGGGAAAGCTATCTCCGACTGTAGCTCCGAATAACTGACCAATCTTACAATATAAAAAAATACATCTCATGACATCAGTCACTCCAAATCAAACTTCCTCTCAATACGAAGTTAGCGAACCAGAAGAAAAAATTGACTCTCTGGTAGAAGAAGTTAAGCCAGAAAGCGAACTCGATTTAGAATTTCTCTACACCAGAGACATTGAATTCCGACAAGAAACAATTTATTTCATTGTAGTCGATCGCTTTTACGACGGCGACCCCGCAAATAACGAAGGCCCCAACCCAGAACTTTACGATCCAGAAGGCAAAGATTGGGGTAAATATTGGGGCGGCGACTTGCAGGGAGTTATCGACAAACTCGATTACTTAAAAGATATGGGAGTTACCGCAGTTTGGCTGACTCCACTGTTCGAGCAAGTTGAAGCATTATTTGTCGAACAAGCTGCAATTCACGGCTACTGGACTAAAGATTTTAAGCGACTAAATCCCCGCTTCATTGCCACAGGCGACAATCCTTCTATCAACCAAACACAAGAAACTAAAGATACCGTATTTGACAAATTAGTATACGAGTTGCACCAGCGAAATATGAAACTCGTGCTCGATATTGTCTGCAACCACAGCAACCCAGATTTTAGTGGTAAAAAAGGGGAACTCTACGACGACGGCGTAAAAATAGCTGACTTTAACGACGATGAAGATGACTGGTATCACCACTACGGCGAAGTCACAAACTGGGAAGATGAATGGCAAGTCCAAAACTGCGAACTCTCGGGTTTAGCAACTTTCAACGAAAACAATATTGCATACCGCAATTACATTAAGTCAGCAATTAAACAATGGCTGGACAGAGGCGTTGATGCTTTGCGGGTTGATACAGTCAAGCATATGCCCATTTGGTTTTGGCAGGAATTTAATGCTGACATTTTAACACACAGACCTGATGTTTTCATTTTTGGCGAATGGATTTACAGCGACCCTAGAAACGATCGTTCTGTGGAATTTGTCAACGAGTCGGGGATGACTATTTTAGATTTTGGTCTGTGCGTGGCAATTCGAGAAGTATTGGGAAAGGGTGCGGAGGCGGGATTTAAGTTAGTCCAAGATGTCCTGAATTTGGATCACCGCTACTACGGGGCGACGGAGTTGATTACTTTTATTGACAACCACGATATGCCGAGGTTTCAGTCGTTGAATCCCGATCCAGAAATGCTGCGGTTGGCGATAGGTTTAATTATGACGACTCGCGGTATTCCTTGCATTTATTACGGCACCGAACAGTATCTTCACGATGATACCGAAGGGGGAAACGACCCCTACAACCGCCCGATGATGGAAAAGTGGGATACTGATTCGCCGATTTATCGAGATGTGCGGTTGCTGTCGGGCTTGCGGCGGCTGAATCCAGCTATTTCGATGGGGAGTCAGTGGCAAAAATATCTAACTGCTGATGTTTATTGTTACGTGCGTCGCTATCGCGATTCCGTGGTGTTTGTAGCGATGAATCGGGGCAATTCTGTGACACTTAAAGAGGTGGATACTGAGCTGCCTGATGGAGAGCATACGGAGGTTTTATCCCGCCGTAAGTTTGAAGTTAAAGATGGAATGCTGTACAACTTAGAGTTGGGTTCGCGGGAAGTAATGATTTTTAGCCGCGTCGGAGAGCGAGTTAAGGCGAAAACTATTGTGCGGGCGCAGCTTAACAGCGTTAGAACTCAGCCTGGGGAAAGAATTGTGGTGATTGGAGATTGTCCTGAATTGGGGAATTGGGATATTAGTAAGGGCTACCCCTTAGAGTATATCAATACTAATACTTGGTTTGGGGAAATTCCTTTTAATGAAAGTGCGGGGAAGTTGATTTCTTATAAGTATGCGCTGCTACGGGAAGGACTGTCGCCGCTGCGAGAAAATCTGGTTTGTCGCCGCTGGGTTTTAGTTTCGGAAGGGACTGTGAAATGGCGGGATAAGTGGGCGAGTGGACGGGAGTCTTAATAGTTTTGATTTAGGAGTTTTGAGTGAAACCGTTTTAGGCACAGAAACCGGGTTTGATGAACGAAAATACTTCCTTAAGCCTTTCGATTATCTTTGTCAAACCCGGTTTATTTACTAGGTAAGTAACTGCTATGAGATTTAATTAGGAACTGCAACTCATAATTGATGATTTTTTAAATATGACTTAGGTAATAAATAGTTGGGCTTTTTATCTATGTCAGTAAGGTGTGCATTGTGCATCCTGCAGACGTGATTTATGGTGCGCCGAGGCGCACCCTACAGTTTTATTAAAGCGATGATCGCCACTTCTGGGCTAAAACATCGACATAACGTTCGCTGTTGTGCTGGTTCACAACCATTTCGTAGCCGCGCTGCGCTTGAGATTCAGCTTCTTGAGGATTTTTTAGCAAATGGATGATCGCATCCCGCAAACCTGTTGCATCTCCCACATTTACAACTTTGGCAAGATCCGGGGCAGCTAAATAATCGACCCTACCTTGAGTCCCAGTCATGACGACCGGGCGGCCATTGCTTCCAGTAAAACCTGCACTCCAGCAGCATATTTATTGTCCACCAAACAAACTGCAATTTGGTGCTGGCACAAATTATCTAACCTCAGAAAATTCTATCCTCAACTATTGAAAGTGGTGGTGCGGTCAGTCGATTTTAGATTTTAGATTTTAGATTTTAGATTTTAGATTTTAGATTGACTCTACACATGATGAATCTGGGGGTTCTCCGTCATGTCTAAATTTTTTTAATTCCACCACTCCTGTCTGGGGCTTGTATAGCAACGGCCCTCATGCTTAGGAAACCGGGTTTATGGACAACCGGGCGCAAATCCTGTACGAATCAAAAACAGTGACTCGCGCCGATCGATTCAAAGGACTTAAGCTTTTATGCTGAAGTTAGCTAAAGAATTTATGTTTAACCTCATGTATATTTCTCCAGAGCAAGACCAAAAAATTCGCTACACCCTACGCGAGTGCGGTCAAGAAGCTTACAAGCTAGCCGCCGAACCTTTTGAAGTTTCCGAGAAAGGGCCCAACGACTACGTGACGAGTATCGATCAATACCTAGACCGACAACTATCGGCCGCATTTAGCGCTTTGTTTCCTGAAGACGGCAGGATCACCGAGGAAAACAGCGCCTCCAGAGCAGCTTACGGGGCCAATTACCAACGCCTCTGGTGCATCGATCCCCTCGACGGGACTGAAGAATTTATTCGGGGAAAACTGCACTACGCTTCGATGGTGGGGCTGCTGCTTGAAGGGGAACCGGTGGCCGGCTGGCTCTACGCCCCAGCTTTTGACCAAATGTATTTTGGTGGCAAAGATTGGGGATTGTTCCAAAGTGTGGGAACCCAAGCGCCGCAGCCGATCGCCCTGTGCCCACCCCCGGCCCCGACAGCGCAAAATTGTAAAATTGTTCTCGGAGACAAAGACCAGAAAAACTACGCCGGGGCGATCGCCCAAAGCATCCCCGGAGCCGAATTTTACTCGCTGGGCAGCTTTGGCTTAAAAGTGATGGAAGTTATCTTCGGTAGAGCTGGTTTGTACCTGTATCTCAACGGCAGAGTTAAAGTGTGGGATACCGCCGGCCCTCTGGCTCTAGCAAAAGCAGCCGGATTGGTTTGTTGCGACTTGCAAGGTCAACCGCTGAGGTGGACTAAAGATGCGATCGAGCCGGAAACTCTGGCCCACACACAGTCAATCGCGATCGGCTGGCCGGAATACATAGAACCTCTGTTGGGTAAAGTTCAACAGGCAGTGGCCGGCTTGTAAACCCGTTTAAGATTAAAGAATCTGCCGATTTTACGTGAACCGGGCCTCTGCACCCTTATCATCAATTAAAGGAGCAACAGATTGTTTGTGTTCCCAAACATCGATCGTTCCCTAGCTGTTGGGTGTCGCCTAATCATATTTCCCACCTCCGCGAGTTTGCATGAAGACAGAAGCTTTCAGTGAGCTGTTCCCTCTATTTAAGGGTGCTAACCCAGAAACCTTGGGAGGGTTGCTATCAAATGCCGTCAAGCATGAGTATCCCCCGGGCCGAGCTGTAGTGATGGAGGATTCTTGGGGCAACGCGATTTACTTTGTCGTGTCTGGCTGGGTAAAAGTCCGCCGCTTGTCAAACGATCGAGCTGTATCAATGGCTATTTTAGGACGGGGTGCCTTCTTCGGCGAAATGGCCATTCTGGATGAATCTCCCCGATCGAATGACGTACTTGCTCTATCGCCAGTGCGACTTCTCAGCGTCACAGCTCAGCGATTTATCCAAACCCTGTTTAAAGACCCGCAATTGCACCACCGGATGCTGCAACTGATGGTACGGCGGCTGCGCCAAACCAATCTCCGCTATCAACTCCGCAACCGCCAGCCAGCGGTTAAACTAGCAAATACTTTAGTCGAGCTGGCAGAAAACTACGGTCAGAAAACTGCTGAGGGCAAAGATATCTTCAATATTCCTTATGAAGACTTAGCTGATGTCACAGATATCACCCTAGATGAAACCAGCAAAATTATGGAAAAACTTGATAGTAAAGGTTGGATCAATATCGATCCAGACCGCCAAACTATCCATTTGATCAACCTCAAGCACTTGATTAATTTGGCAAGTCAATGACTGATGTTACTTGTTTGGATACTTCGTCCGCTGCCGGCAACAGTCAGGGGCAACTAACAGCACCG
This sequence comes from Microcoleus sp. K5-D4, assembly GCF_036704575.1. NCBI lineage: Bacteria > Bacillati > Cyanobacteriota > Cyanophyceae > Oscillatoriales > Microcoleaceae > Microcoleus > Microcoleus sp. K5-D4. The sequence continues at coordinate 8,368 of NZ_JAUBSD010000129.1, read as the reverse complement.
ACAATTCAATATTCGGTGGCGATGCCCAATCCTGAATCCCACCTCTTTGAAGTAACTTTGCGCGTGCAAGGTTGGTCGGAGCAGGTTCTGGATTTAAAAATGCCTGTTTGGACTCCCGGTTCTTACTTGGTTCGAGAGTACGCCCGCCACCTGCAAGATTTTAGCTCACAGGTGGGCGATTCCCTACGGGATAGCTACGCCGCGCGTGCTTTACCTTGGCGCAAGCTCAGCAAAAATCACTGGCAAATCGAGACAAATTCCGTGTCAGATGTCACGGTTTTCTACCGCATTTTTGCCAATGAACTGACAGTGCGAACCAATCATTTAGACTCGACTCACGGTTATTTTAATCCGGCGGCTTTGTGCTTTTTCTTGCCCGGTTTTGAGAGCAACTGCTACACCGTAACCGTTGTGCCGCCGCAGCCTGAATGGCGCACCGTTACTACTTTGCCACCTGTTTCTCGCCAAAATCTTACTTTCGCTGCTGCGGATTTTGACACTCTGGTAGACAGTCCTTTTGAGATTGGCTATCACGAAGTGTACGAGTTTGAAGTGATGGGAAAACCCCACCAGCTAGTTGTTTGGGGGAAAGGCAATTTAGAACCAGATCGCACGATTCGAGACATCCAAAAAGTGATCGAAGTCGAGGCAAAAATGTTCGGCGGTTTGCCTTACGAACGCTATGTGTTTTTCCTGCATTTGTCTGGCTCGGGTTTTGGCGGTTTGGAACACAAGGAGAGCTGCACTCTCAACTATCCGCGTTTTGGTTTTCGGGCTAAGGAAAAGTATGAACGCTTTATTCAGTTGGTAGCTCACGAATTTTTTCACCTGTGGAATGTCAAGCGCATTCGACCGAAAGCTCTCGAAGTATTTGACTACGAAAAAGAAAATTACACTCCTTCTTTATGGTTCTCTGAAGGCACTACCAGTTATTACGATTTGGTGATTCCTTTTCGAGCGGGTCTCTACAGCGTGAAAGGTTTTTTCCAAGGTATGGCTAAGGAAATTACTCGCTTGCAGACGACTCCGGGGCGGAACGTGCAGCCTCTGAGCGAGTCGAGCTGGGATGCTTGGATTAAACTTTATCGCCGGGATGCTAACAGCGATAATTCGCAGATTTCCTATTATTTGAAAGGGGAAGTTGTTTCGTTTTTGCTCGATTTGTTGATTCGAGCTAGACACGGCAATGAGCGATCGCTCGACGATGTGATGCGTTTGATGTGGCAGCAGTTTGGCAATGCTAATTCTGCCCAAAATGGCGATTTTGACCTGAAGTCGGAAACAGACGGCAAATCGGCGCATTTGACATCAAACGGAGACTTAAATTCTCCTTCGCTGCCCGCAGAAATAGGCTTTACTCCCGAAGAGTTGCAAAGTGCGATCGAGTCCGTCGCAGGCATGGATTTGAGCGACTTTTTTGCGCGCTATATAGACGGTACAGAAGAGTTGCCTTACAACAAATATCTCGAACCTTTCGGGCTGCAAATTTGGGTAGATGAAACTGACCGAACGCCTCGCATCGGTTGGACGTTGGGATCGGAAAACGGGCGGGAAATGGTTAAATTTGTCGAAATAGGCTCTCCGGCACAATTGGCGGGAATTGACGCTGGGGACGAGTTGCTGGCGATCGAAGGTTTTCGGGTAAATTCAGAACAAGCGGGCGAGAGGCTTAAAGATTATCAGCCGGGGGACACAATAGAGGTGACAGTTTTTCACCAAGACGAACTGCGGACTCGTCGTGTGACTCTCGCGCCGCCCCGGCCTGGCCGCTACTCGATTATGCCGGTGGAACAGCCCACCGCTATTCAGAAACAAAACTTTACTGGATGGCTGGGAGTTCCTCTGTCGAAATTGTGACATAAATGAAGGGGAACGGGAAAGAAAAGACAAGAAGGAATCAGGCTCAATTCCTAATTCCCAATTCCCAATTACCAATTTTCAATTCCCAATTACCCATTTTAATTATGCAAACCCCACCTCCTCCATCAATTACGCCCCGCCAGATGAATCTGCTGAGAATTGTTGCCTCGATGGCTTGGGCTGACGGCCAACTCGCGACAGAAGAAGTTGATTTAATGCTCGATCGTTTTTGCAGTTTGTTTGCCCCAGATACCGACGGACAACAAATGCAACAAGAATTGCGGGATTATATTATGCAAAATATTCCCCTTGACGAGTTGATCGGTCAACTAGAAACTCAAGATGAAAGGGAATTAGTCCTGCAACTCGGCTATGAAGTGATTTCATCTAGTTCTCGCACTCCTGACGAACCAAAAATTAACGCTGAAGAAGCCGCAGCTTATCAAAAATTAGTGCAGTTGCTGAATCTTTCAGAGGATGTGGTCAAGCGTATTGAAGCTGAATCATCGGCGGGAGATACTTCGGAGGGAATGATAGAGAAGATGGCTCAAAAATTAGAAAAGTTCATCAAAGGCTAGTTCGGGACTTGCGTGCGCTTGGCTTAAAAACCCGGTTGATTCCTAAATTTCTCGTTACTAAACCTGGAATTTTTCGTAGAAACCGGGAATAAGCCCTCCATGCCTAAGTCTTGTTAGGTAAGTATCGGAATAATAATTTTATGATTGCAACTATTTACAACTAAATCAGAAGAGAAATAAACCGGATTGTGACTCCCAATTTCCTAAGATATAGTAAGAAATAAACACGGAAAAGTCGAGAATATTTTTCATCGCCGAGAACGGTAAGAGAATTTGTGATCGCCCTTCCCGCGCGCTGCCTTCCCCTTAACGATAATTAGGGACTTAGGTAAAGCCTAAATCCCTAATTGAGCTACCGATTTTTGGCGATGACTGAAAGTGAAGCCAACCAGTCATTAGTGCGGTAACTTGCTGAGGGCGTGCCAAGTTCTGTAGCCGACAATTCCATCTTGCGGTAAAGCCTTGCTCAGTTGCAATTGTCGCACGGCTACATCTGTCATCGCCCCGAAGAATCCGTCAATGGAGCCGAAATAGTATCCATTGATTTTCAAGACATTCTGAACAATTTTAACAGCATTACCAGAACTGCCCTTCATGACGATCGGCATATTCACAGGTGCACCAGAGTATAGTGCTTCCCAAGTGATAGGGCCGACAATCCCATCTTCTTTTAAAAAAACGCGGTGTTGATAGCCTTTGACCGCGTTTTGAACTTGGACGCCGAAAATACCGTCAATCGGCCCGAAATAATAAGCCCAATGATATAGAAGCTGTTGTAGTTCCTTGACAGCTTGACCTGTTGAACCCATTTGTAAAGTGGGTTTGTTGACTCCCGTGGTTTCAGCAAATGTAAGACTTGATTGAGCAGTAGTATCGGCGACAAGAGCCATAGTTTCATTGTTCAAGCTTCTTTCTTCGGTATACATAATGTGGTTCCTCTCAACATTTAAGTTTTGGTGTTTGATATTTCAGGTATAACTGGTGGGATTTGTGGATGCACAGTCACTTTTTGGAGTGTCACTCATGTGAGTGTCACTCGTTTGAGTTACCCGTTGGTTTGTCATAACGAATACAAGTTGTAATATTTTTATGAGGACTTCCGTTGTCAATACAAACCAAGGGGTAAGGTGCGCGGTGGACACCTACCCAATACAAAGATGCGGGGTACGCACCCTACCAACTAATGTTGATTGTTTACTCAGTAAATTCTCGCAATGTTGGAATTAAATACTGTGTCAAAGTAAAGGCATCTACTCCTAATTCCGTCCGTTCTTTGGCAGCCATGATTCCGGCTTGAGCGTGCCACCAAGCTGCTGTTGCTGCAACTGATTGGGGGGGGGATTTGCGGGCGATCGCAGTTGCTAATAGTCCCCCTAACAAGCCTGTGAGAACGTCGCCACTGCCGCCTCTGGCGAGGGCTGGGGTGCTTTCGGGATTGAGGTAGGTGATGATACGTGAAGCGTAGTTATCCTGTAGGGAATCGCCCTCATCCTTCCAACTTATGCAAACTCTCGCTCCTTTGAGCAATATCGTTGCGCCACAAAGCTGAGCTGCTGCTTGAGTTGCCGCAATTCGATCATCGCCGGTTTCGTCGGCTAATTCGGGAAATAAACGCTTGAATTCACCCGGGTGAGGCGTGATAATTGTAAGTGCTGAACGTTCCGACAAAATCGGGACTGTGCCGAGTTGAGCGAGGATATTTAAACCGTCAGCATCTAAAACCAGAGGTCGATCGCTCTCCAGTAGAGATTCTACAGCTATTGCCGCTTCCAATGTCAGACCTGGCCCTGCGGCGATCGCATCATAGAGGCCCAAATCAATTGCTACTGGCAACTCGCTAATTGCACCGCTTTGGGTTTCGGGACATCCTATAACTAATGCCTCTGGCAACTGGCTGCTCAACATCGGTTTAATCGACTCAGGAACAGCGATTGACAGCATTCCGATGCCGCTTGCTCTTGCTCCCAATGCTGCCAAAATTGCTGCACCGCTGTAGCGGCGGGAACCTGCAATAATTAGTAAGTGACCGTTGGTGTATTTGTGCGAAATTGGCGATCGGGGTAACGGCAAATGCTGAGTTGCCGAGGCTTTTGTAATGCGTTGTATTGCTGGCGTTTCACCCAATATTGCTGCAATATCTGCTGCGGGAATATCAAAATCAATTAATTCGGAACTGCCGATATATTCTAACGCTCTGTCTTGCAGAAAAGCCATTTTCCACAAACCCAAACATAATGTATGTTTTGCCCTGATTGCCGTTCCCAAAACTTCTCCGGTATCTGTATGAATTCCCGATGGAATGTCTATACTTAAAATTGGTATATTTAAGTTATTTATTTCATCCATGGCTGCGGCAGTGGCGTTATTAATTTCTCGTTCTAATCCGAATCCAAATAAACCATCTACAAGCCAATCGCATTTTTTCAGCGGTTCAATTTTGTCAAAAAATGGAATATTTAAACAACGCGCATAATCAGCGTGATTTTTTGTTAGTTCTTTGAGTTTAGAAAACGGACAGTAAATAACTACTTGGAACCCTTGAAAGTGCAATTCGCGGGCAACAACCAAAGCATCGCCGCCGTTGTGTCCGGGGCCAACCAATACGCCGATAATTGGCAATTGAGAATTAACAAGATTTTTCCCTTCTTCCCTTTTCCTTCTATCCGTTAAATCCCGTACACTGCCCGTTGCCGAACTTCCTTCCACCTTCAAAAGCTGCTGAATGCGTCTAGCAATCAGTCCCGCGACTTTTTCCATTAAAGCTGCGACTGGCATTCCAGCAGCAAAAATTCTCGTTTCTATTTGCCGCATTTGGTCGGCGGTGACAACAAATTTTTGAATAGTCATATTAGTGCTAAAATTTCAGCTAACAGCAGCAGTGGCAACTTGTAGTATCTTTGTGGTATAATAAATTAGCTCGATCGAACAAAGTAACAGTAAAATAGCAATTTCTCTCCAACCATGAACAAGATTGTTGTAGGCCTCTCCGGCGGGGTCGATAGTTCCGCAGCAGCCGCAATTTTACACCATCAGGGATATGAAGTGGTGGGTTTAACGCTGTGGTTGATGAAGGGCAAAGGTCAGTGCTGCTCTGAGGGAATGGTCGATGCAGCTAAAATTTGCGAAGATTTGGGCGTTCCCCACCACATTGTTGACAGCCGCGAGGTCTTTCAGGCAAGTATTGTCGATTATTTGGTGGAGGGTTACAGTGCAGGAGTTACGCCTTTGCCTTGTTCGCAGTGCAATAAAACTGTGAAGTTCGGGCCAATGCTTAAGTATGCTCGCGAAGAACTGGGAATTGAAAAAATCGCTACAGGCCACTACGCTCGGATTACTTACGATGCTGCTACGGGTCGTTATCAGTTGCTGCGGGCGATCGACCCTGCGAAAGATCAGTCTTATTTCTTGTACGATCTAACACAGGATTTGTTGGCGGGTACGGAATTTCCTTTGGGGGAAATTACCAAGACAGAAACTCGCAGAATTGCGGCAGAATTTGGCTTGACAACTGCTGATAAGCCGGAAAGTCAGGATTTATGCTTGGTGGAAAGTAACGGTTCGATGCGGGCTTTTCTGGATAAGTACATTGCGCCGCAAAAGGGTGACATTGTGGACAAGTCAGGACGGGTGCTCGGACAGCATGACGGTGTGCACCACTACACCATCGGGCAGCGGAAGGGACTCGGAATTGCTGCCGCGGAACCGCTGTACGTGATTGAACTTGATGCTGCTGGCAATCGGGTAATTGTGGGCGATCGACAGTTGGCAGTAGAATCTGAATGTACAGTCCAGAAAGTGAATTGGGTTTCTGTGGCTGCGCCGATGGCTCCGATTCGGGCTCAGGTACAGATTCGATATCGATCGCACCCCGTCCCCGCTACCATTATTCCTGTACAATCCTCCCAACCAGAGGAAAAAGTCGGCGGTACAAGAGTTAAGTTGATTTTTGACGAACCGCAGTTGAGCATTACCCCCGGACAAGCGGCTGTTTGGTATGACGGAGAAGTGCTGTTGGGCGGCGGCATCATCGAAAGAAACCAACTCCCAGGTTGATTTAAGGGACAGGCGTGCTTACCCCACAAAAAACTTCCCACCAGAAAATTCACACTTTTTGGAACAGGCATCTTGCCTGTTTCAAGAAGCCCACAAGAAACTTCCCACCAGAAAATTCACACTTTGTGGAACAGGCAAGATGCCTGTTCCAAAAGGAAACTTATATTTCATTTCACAGGGGTACATTTACCTAGCTAACTTTTTTTCCAAACGCAAGATATTTCCCCTAGCATTAGTACGGTAAACCCAAGTTTGCCTACCATCAGAAACCACAACCCGCCAACCTTCGACAATCATTTGACCGCAAATTTCATCCGCTTTCGAGAGTCCTAAACAAGTATTCGGCCAACTTTGTTCGCTCGATTCAGTTACTTTCAACTTGTCAGCACCAATGCCAGTGGAGTCCGACAACTCTCTGCGAACTGCTGCTGCTACGGTGGCGGGCAATTTGTTCGGGGGATTTTTGCGCGTACCCTCGGCAAAATTCCCCGGTTCGGAAATTAGAGTATTGAGTGCCAATACCGAATAGCTGATTTTATGGGACACCGCGGCTGAGGAAAATTGCTGCGCGGTTTGCTGCTGTTGCCTTTCCAACTGGGCAAGGGAATCTTTGAGAGCGCCCGCGTTAGCCGCAGCGGTGTGTCTTAGCGCCGGATACATTTCCCATACCAGAATTCCTGTCAGCACCAAAGCCAAGATTACAGGATTGGGCTGCTTTTGCTCTCGGTTTTTATTCTTTGGGGATTTATTTTTGGAGATTCTTTTCATCATACGCCCTCTGCCTCACTTTACACAATGCGCGATCGCTCCTGAACACTCAACTGCAGATACTTACTTAGACACTATTGCTGGTGCTATTGGTTCCTTTGTGCAGAACCGACTTGACTGCTGGTTGCTGGTGCGGCGCAAGTATTTCCTACTTGCTGCAGGCAGTTGTGTTTCAGGAAACTTGCACTACCCAGTTATTACTTAATTTTTACTTTTTGTCTCCGGGTATTAAGAAAAATTTATGCTTAAGTAAATATTCTTAAAAGCCTCTAATCCTGCCCCCGAATCTCAGTACAAATTACTATTCTGCGTTCCAAAACTGCTAAACGTGTTTTAGACTGTGGAAGGCGAACTGAGCCAAGGATATCACAGGGATGCCGCAAAATTTGTTGCAACAGGACGAAAACGCCTTAGAAATTAAATCCGCTATCGCTGATTAATTGTATTAGCATTGTGCTTTTCTAGAGCGAGTGTCCCCGAAATTACTTTAGTAGCGATCGCTACTTTTTTAGTATAATCTTATTTAAATGTATCAATTATGAACCGAAAATCCTTGGCTATCCATTTAATGGATCGGCTGAGCTATCCTCAAAAATTTACCTTAATCGGTTTTCTATTTGCAATACCGTTAACCTTAATCATGTACCTGCTGATTTCCGAAATTAACAGCAGGGTTGATTTTTCCCAAAAAGAAATCTACGGTAATCAATACCTGCGCCCGCTGCGCCAGTTTAGGGAATACATACCGAAACTTCAACTGTTAAATTATCAGAGTTTCAATCCTAATTTAAGCAATCCAGAATCCCGAACCGATTGAGAAGCCAAGATAGACAAGAATTTTCAAGCCCTAGCAAATACAGATTGCCAGATAGGAAACATATTAATGTCCAGTGAAAACTTTAATAAAATTTATCAAAATTGGCAAAATTTCAAACTTCGCCGCAGCCAGTGGAGTTTAGAGACTTACGATTTTGTATATCAAAGTTTAGCTGCCGAACTGAATAGACTGAGCGCTCGCGTCGGCGATACTTATAATAGACCTCTTGCGAAAGTGCGAGCGCTCTAGTAAAATAAAAGAAAAAATTAGCTGAATAATATGAATTACGAAC
>NZ_JAUBSD010000128.1:0-13394 GCF_036704575.1 Microcoleus sp. K5-D4 | reverse complement strand
TGATGCTATATCTGCCCATTCTTGTAACTTTTTTATGCCTTCTCTTATTCCTCAATCACAGACCTGAATCCTTACTTTTATTTTAGCTATTTTTTCAGGGATTTGAAAAACAGAGATGCACCCACAATTAATCATGTCAAGCACATTACCAATCTGACGCAAGAACGATTTTATTTTGGATTATCCAATTCTTTGGCGATCCTTGCCGTAAATATTATCTTCTCTATTGAGCTGCGGTGCCATCTCAATTGAAAAAATTCCCTGACTATCGTGCTACCTGCGGAATGTGGGCTAACAGCTTAGCCCCCAGATTAATTGTATGGAAAGGACAGGGCGCCATGTCCTGACTGTGGGTAATATCAATTATGATGCCACCGGATTTAATATAAAACTAACGCAGATCGAGATACCCGAATTCTTCAAAAAGTCGGGTATCTGAACCGCAGACTGACAATTTATATCGGCTTTTTAAGCAATGAAAATCAGCGTTCCCTTGCTCATTTCCAAAGTGTCGCCCATTTGCATACCGTTGTGAAAAGCACCCAAAATCACCTCGCTAGTTTTGCCGAAAGCGATCGCCCCGCTAGCATCAATTCCAATTGCGCCAAAATCCCGTTGACGTTCGTCAGCTTCAGTAAAAGAACGCTCAAAAGCAGCTTTTAAACTCAAACCATCCGTTACCCGAATCACAATTCGCGCGGCCAAACACTCGTCCATAATGTGTTCGCCAATCCCCGTACAGCTTACCGCCGCACTTCCAGCGGCGTAATTTCCCGCCGGCATCGCCGAGTCGCTAACCCGCCCAATCCGCTCAAAACCCTTGCCACCAGTCGAAGTCCCAGCAGCCAAGCGTCCATGCACATCCAAAGCTACGACTCCGATCGTACCCACACCCGCCGGTTCGGCAACCACGTCAGCCATTGCTTTACTAAAATTGCCTTGGCGTTCCTGCATCCACTCGTGCAAACGCAAATCCGTCATCGGATCGTAAATCGGCAATTGAAGTTCTCGCAGCAATTCCGCCGAACCAAAATCAGAGAGAACTCGATCGTCCGAATGCTGCAAAAATTGAGCAAGTTCGATCGGATGTTGAACGCGAGAAACATTAATCGCCCCGCTGAAACGCTGCATCAAACCGTCCATCAGCGAAGCACTCATCCGAATTTGACCGTCCGACTGCACCACAGAACCAGTACCGGCATTGAATCGCGGGTCATCTTCCAACAATTGGCAGCCCCGCACCACTGCATCTACGGCACTTGCACCGTCTTTCAGCAGCGGATAAACTTCCTCCAAAACATCGTAAAGCGATTTCCGCACCGCCTCAATTCCGCCTTTACTATGTAGAGAACTGCCCGCACCGCCGTGAATAACTAACTTTGGTTGCACTTGTTGCGATGCCATAATTTATAACCTAATAACCTAAAATTTTTCCTTTGCAATCTTAGCTTTGATCGAGCAACTTGCCCTAAATTCTTAATCTTGAGCCGCCAAACGGCGGCGACGACAACGTTCGGAGCAGTATTTGACCTCATCCCAGCAGTCGGCCCATTTTTTGCGCCAAGTAAAAGGTCGATCGCACACCGGGCACATTTTTGTCGGTAAATCAGATTTCGCTCGTTGCTTAGCCATGCTAATTTGGAAAGTAAATTACTAACTCACATCTTGTACCATTTTTAGGAACAGGCTTTCCGGCCTTTCCCACAAGATTCAATTTGTTGTCGAACAAGCCCAAAATTCTGTTTTTAAGGAAATAATTTGCTTGTGGAACAGACATTCTTGATTGCTGAAACCCTTGCTATTATTGCCTCTTCCTTCTTCCGTCTTCCTTCTTCCTTCTTCCTAAATTAAATGCTCGAAACGGCCGACGCCAACATCCGAATAGTCTTAGTCGAACCTGCAGGCCCATTGAATGTCGGTTCTGTTGCCCGCGTCATGAAAAATATGGGTTTGCACCAATTAGTTTTGGTAAATCCCCAGTGCGATCATTTAGGGGAAGAGGCTCGACTGATGGCAGTTCGCGCCGCCGACATATTGGAAACGGCCAAAGTAGTCGAGAGTTTGCCGGCTGCTTTGGTTGGGTGTGTCAGAGCGATCGCAACTACAGGGGATGATTGTCGATCGTTGCCAACACAACTAGAAGAACCCGCAGATGCCTTGCCTTGGCTCCTTGAAGCCCCCAGTGCCCTCATTTTCGGCCGAGAAGACTGCGGCTTGACCAATGCCGAGTTAAACCGCGCTCAACGCCTAATCCGCATTCCTAGCAGCGATGCCTACACTTCCCTAAATCTCGCCCAAGCTGTCGCTATCTGCTGTTACGAACTATACAAGTCAGTTGTCAGTTGTCAGTTGTCAGTTGTCAGTGGCCAGAAGGAATCGGCTCCCTTGGAAAATTTAGAGGGATATTACCAGCAACTAGAAACTTTGCTGTTAAAAATAGGATATTTGCAGCAGCACACAGCAGCAAGCCGGATGGAAAAATTTCGGCGTTTGTATAACAGAGCCTATCCGACAGTGGATGAAGTCGCCATGCTGCGGGGCGTCCTCCGCCAAACAGAATGGGCAATCAAAACTTACCCACGAGAGACAAATTTTGATACTCTGGATGGGGCGTTGCCGGAAAATCCAACGGATAGCTAGGAGAAATGCTGATAATTGGGGATGTGAGATTGAGGATTTTTTTCACAGAGAACTTTCCTGCCCCCACTTGTCACCTTCCTAACCGGGTTTCTTGACTAAAAACCTCAGCTTTGGGATAATTTGCGAGCAATAAACCGGGTTGCTGATACCATGCAGCGTCTTGGGTAAATCTAAAATCTAAAATCTAAAATCTAAAATTGATTGGCTGGCAAGCTGAAAAATCTTAAACTTGAACTTTACATTAGTGATGAAGGAGTAAGACGTGGCAGAGCGGTTTCCCAAAGGATCGATATTATCGGTGATATCCTCGATATCCTCTCCCAACTCCGGCTCAAAGCAGCCTAAGTCCGGCAAAGCAAGTCAGTCTGGCAACTCGGGCCGCCGCCGCCCTCCGCAACCGCAAAACGGCAATTCAGAAATTAGATCGCCCGAACCTGCGACTTTGCCACCGCAACAGGGCCGCGGCAGCAGAAATGGAGCCAATTCTCCCACATCTTCGGAAGAATTTACTACACAAGACTTTTTATCCGATCCTCGATCGGCAATTAACCCGAGAAAACCCAGAACCAGCAAAACTCCGCAGTCGAAGACTCGCCAACCGCGCAAAAAAGGCCTCGCTGCTGTCGATATGTTTGAGTTTCCCGACCCGACTCTGGAGCGGGAAAATGTGAGTTCGATCGCCAGCAATCCCAACAGCCAGCTCCCAAAGACCACTCCCCCTGCAACCCGTGGAAGTCGTCCCAGTTCGCCCCCAGTTCGCATTCCCGACACGGTAATCCCCCCAGATGCCAAAAAAACCCCCCTGCCTAAACCGCGCCCACAAGCAAGCCAGAGGCCGGGTAAACGACCAGCATCTGCGAGCGTGCCGCCGTTGGTCTACGCTACTCGCTTGCTGATTTTGGGAGTTGGGATAGCGGTGATTTGCGGGACGCTGCTGTCGGTGGTGAATGCTGTAAGTCGAGCATCGACTGTAGCGGCAGAAGAACAAACCACTACAGGGGAGAACAACCCAGCCGATAGCGCATCTGCTGCACCCGCGACCCCTGAAGCGCTGCAACTGACTCAAGAATTAGGAGCTTTGAAAACCCAAGTTCAGGTTTTAGCAACAGAAAATCCTAGTTTGACAACAGGAATATTTTTAGTCGATTTAGATACTGGAAGCTACCTAAATTTTAATGGCGATACTGCTTTTGCTTCAGCTAGCACGATTAAAGTGCCAATTTTAGTAGCTTTTTTCCAAGCAGTAGATGAGGGCAAAGTGCAGTTAGATCAGATGCTGACGCTGAAGTCCGAACACATAGTTGGCGGTTCTGGGGAGATGCAAGACGACTCTCCGGGTAAGAAGTATTCGGCTTTGGAAGTGGCCGAAAAGATGATTGTTGTCAGCGACAATACAGCGACGAATATGATGATTGAGTTGTTGGGAGGTGCTGAGGTTTTAAATCAGCATTTTGCAAATTGGGGTTTGAGTACCACGGTTCTGCGTAATAATTTGCCAGATTTGGAGGGAACTAATACTACCAGTCCGAAGGATTTGATTAATATCATAGCTCAGATCGATCGGGGTAATTTGGTATCGGTGAAATCGCGCGATCGCATTTTGCAAATCATGCGCCAAACTAAAAATGATTCTTTGCTGCCGAAAGGTTTAGGCGAAGATTCAGTTATTGCTCACAAAACCGGCAACATTGATACAATGCTAGCGGATGCGGGGATGGTGGATTTGCCGAACGGTAAGCGTTATTTGGTGGCGGTGATGGTGAAGCATTCGCCGGAAACCGAGAAGCCTGCTCAAACATTGATTCGGGAGATTTCTCGGATGAGTTACCGCTATTTGAACGGTGGGGAAACGCCAGCAGATTCACAAGTGAAAATTAAAAATTGAAAATTCAACCGGGTTTTTTCGGGCAAGTGTTGTAGACTTTATCAAACTATAAATCAGTTTGTATTATGAAACTAAACATTCGACTTGCTTGTCTGGTAGCGCTCTCAACTTTAGCCGTTGGAGTCTCCCCCACCTTGAGTAATGCTAATCCTGCTCCTGAATATGAGACCGACGGTGTGAGAGCGATCAACAATAATATCGAACTCAATAGAGCAAAAAACTTAGCTCGTCAAGCAGCAGAAAGGGCTAATGGGGGTTTAGGCAACTATCGAGCTGAAGCTTCTATGCACGGTACTTCTAAGGAATCGCCGTTCGTTGACAATGGCGATGGAACTTGGACTTTTACTTTTAAGGGTTCCAAGCCTGGTTCGTCTGTCTTTACTGTAGAAACGGTTGTTACGGTTTCCCAAGATGGGAGGGTGAGAGTCGATTACAACGGGCAAATTCGCGACTCAAACGGAATTTAACAATACTTAGGGCTTACTCACCGGTACTCAAAAACCGGGTTTTTCACGAAATACTTTGTTACAGCCCCAGAAACGGTAAAAAACCCGGTTTCTTGGTGTTGATGCGTCCAGGACTGAACTTGTGAAATAGCGATCGCCCGATTAGAGAAATCATTGATTAAGCTTTCGTCGCGGGTGATCCGCGCAACATTCTTTCGGTACTGAGATCGCGATCGATTTTCTTTGTTAAGCCGAGAGCCGGAGCTGTCTAATAAACGAACGAGCGCCCTCCGGTCACGCTTTCAAGTTGCTTGTTACGGCGTCAGGCAAAATAGAAGCAGATTGATAAGTTTGCTCGTGATAAGTAGTTAGATCTAAAAAAGTGTAATATAAATAGAGATAGACTTTAGTAGATAGAGATTAGCAAAAGCTATGAAACTCAAGCACTTTATCAATCTGCACAAAGGACTAACCTTTCCATTTATTTTGACACTGATGTTCATTTACCAAAATTTTAATTTGGGTGCTTGGGTTTATCTCGCCCTGCACGGTACTTATGGTTTGTTGTGGCTGCTCAAAGACCAGATATATCCAGATAAACAGTGGGAACAAGAAATCTCTGTCGGAACGGGAATATTAGGCTTTGTGTCACTTAGCCTCTATTGGGTAGCACCTTTTATTTTGATTAGCAGTGGCTCACAACCACCTCTGCCGTTAGTGGCAGCAGCAATTTCCCTAAATATCATCGGTGTCTTTCTACACTATAGTAGTGATGCACAGAAGTATTACACCCTTAAGTACCGTTCGGGACTAATAACTGAAGGATTTTTTGCCAGATCGCGCAATACGAATTACTTAGGAGAAATCCTCATCTACGGATCGTTTGCGATGCTAGTTCAGCACTGGCTACCTTTTTTAATTCTGGCAGCTTTTATTGCTGGTATTTTTCTTCCTAACATGATAAAAAAAGATCGTTCACTCGGACGATATCCTGAATTTGCCGACTACAAAACTAGGTCTGGACTTTTACTACCTCGACTATTTGTATCGACAGCTCTCGAACAAAAAAAAGACAGTTTAGAGGAGAAAGTTGGTTAAAAATAGTAATTTAGGGCGTTGCGGAATTACAAATATGAGTTCATGAGGGATAATAAGGCGATTTTTTAGGAAATGCGCTGAATGCAGCTCAACTCATATCCGCAAAATAAGATAAAGCTTCTAATAATAAATTTCCCGCCTTTGCAGCACAGCCTTAGCGATTGCCCCATAACCCTTTGGGAACTTTCACCGTCACGCTTGTAGGCGATTTAAAGCAGTCGGTAGATACTTTTAAACGATCGTTTTTCAAGACACAGAGGCTCAAACCCTTGCCGCACCAGCCCTACAGCCGAAAGATTTGACCCCCTCAAAAAAACACTTACCCATTCACGGAAATTTCAGGAACCAGAAAGCGATTACACACTCGCGACGGCTTCGAGTTCCGCTGCCTCTTTCTCGTTCATCTCGTCGAGTTTTTGCCAAACTTGCTGCATCAATTCATCCAATCCAAGTCTACTAACGGCGGAAATCAACAAAACAGGAGCGCCACTAATTTCTTTAAGTCGGCTGATTAAATTACCGATTTCTTCGCTTTCGAGATCGATCGCATCTACCTTATTAAAAGCCAAAATCTGCGGTTTATTGGCTAAACCACGCCTGTAAGCCTTCAATTCTTCCTGAATTGTGACGTAATTGGCGATCGGGTCTTCGTCGGTAATATCGATCAAATGCAGCAACAAGCGAGTCCGCTCAATGTGCCGCAAAAACTCGTAACCCAAACCAGCACCTTCGTGCGCTCCTTCAATCAATCCCGGAATGTCTGCAAACACCGTACCGTCGCCGCTGGGTTTTCTGACTACACCCAAATTCGGGACTAAAGTTGTAAACGGATAATCTGCTATCTTGGGGCGAGCCGCAGACAAAGCAGAAATTAAGGTGGATTTGCCAGCATTCGGCATCCCCAGAATTCCCACTTCAGCTAATAGCTTCAATTCCAAACGCAAAAATTTGTGTTCTCCTTCTTTTCCCGGCATCGCATAATCGGGAGCGCGGTTGGAATTGGTCAGAAAACACTTGTTTCCCAAACCGCCTTTGCCGCCTTTGGCAACGCAAAAAGTCTGTCCGGGCGTCACCAAATCTGCCAAGATTGCCTGAGTTTCCGCGTCGTAAACTACTGTACCGCAGGGAACTTCAATTATGCGATCGTCCCCACCGGCACCGGTCATATTTTTCGGCGCGCCTCGCTTCCCGTCATCGGCTTTAAAAATCCGGTTGTACTGAAAATCTAGCAGCGTTTGCAGGCTTTCCACCGCTACCATATACACGGAACCGCCTTTGCCGCCCGTGCCACCAGAGGGGCCACCCGCTGGTACATACTTTTCTCTGCGAAAAGCTACCATACCGTCGCCGCCTTTGCCGGCTGCGACTTGAATATCTGCTCGATCGATAAATTGCATAATTTAGTCAGTAGTCAATAGTCAGTGTCAATAGTCATTACTTATTATGATACCAGATGCAAGTACCATATTCCCCTTTTCCTTTAGTCCGCGTCGGCGGATGGCAGCCAAATTTAGTCGCGATTTACAGTTGCCGGAAAAATATAATTATACCAATTCTGAAAAGTAGTACAGAGCGAGAGATTGTACGCGAGCATCTGTAGAGAAACGGCAGTGCCGTGTCCGGCTCCTAAATCTTTTAATAATCTTTATAATAAGTTGAGGGTTCTACCAAGACTTTTATTGAATTAATATTATAAAATAAGACGGTTCAGTTAATATTTTTTTGTCAGTGGGAGCCAATAGCGAAGCAATCCCAGTCTCTGTTTTTCACAGGGTTTTGTCTCCATGAGTGGCTGATCTGAACCGTATTGTTTTATAAAAGCAGATTTGATATTAGCAGGAATTACCCACAAAAACAGAATCAACAGGGTTTTTCTCAGGTGCGAATAGCTGTTAAAGTATTTTTTTGTACCCAAAATAGGTTTCTACATCATCGCAAATAATCTACTGAAAATTAGCAATGGCTAATTACAGGACTTCGGCCAATACTGATTTAACGTGCTAATTATAGCGGTAAGGTGCTTAGGGGCGCATCCTAGAGATAGAGGTTTTGCGCCCCGGAATGAATTACCAATTAGCAATTACCCATTCCTATTAACAATAGGACGATACATCTTCCTTACATTCATCTGCCAAATAGCAGAGAGCTCGAAAGCGCATCCCGACTAACTGTTCGTAAAGCGGGTTAATCTGGCACATCGCCGGAATGTGGACGATTTTGCGACCAAATAACACGACATCTCGCTCAAACGGACACTGCGGCGGAATAATTTTACAGACAAAGTGTGCCAATTTTGGGTCGTGAATTTCCCAACCGTCCAGCCAGTCTTTTACTGGTTGCAGGACATTTTTGTGGTGAGGTTTAGGTAGCCGAGATGAAAGCGGTGTTCCGACGACGGGGACGACATTCGCATCAAAGACTATTTGGCTGCTGGGTCCCTGCGGATCGCACTTGCTGTCTTCTATGGTGTGTCGCAGAGCTTCGATCGCCTCTACATTGTGCCCCAAAGCTTTGCCAAACTTAGAGATTACCTCGTCTTCGCTGAGCGAGTAGGTACCGTCTGCCAAAGCTACCATGACTGCTGTCCTCAAAAAATCCTCGCCTTTGGCGGTGTCTTCCCCTAACACAGCGGCTAATTCCTCTGGGGCAATAGGTTCAAAACCCGCATCAAAAGATACCGGGTGTAGTTCATCCTGAGTTAGATTTGCAATCATTTTTTGCTCGTCTTCGTCAAAGTTGCCGTCTGCCCAAGCAATTGTCAGCAATCCCCGCAGCCAAGCAGTAATCTCTTCATTGGTGCAGGAAGATTTAGCGTTACTCATTAGCATTTCCACTTGGATGTACCAGTCAATTTGTTCGTTTACAGCCAGTTCAATATTCCCCTCCCAATAATTTTTATTGGTTTTTTGGTCGATGGATGATCTATTTGTGGAAGGTTTGTGCCCGAAGATTGCTCCAAACGCTTGTAGTGGATGTGTTAAAAGCATATTTGTTTTTCAGCAGCATCGCTGACTAGCGAGCTAATCTATTGGCTAACCCTATTCCCTAAAAAGTCATCTATCGGGAGGAATAGGTTTGTTGAATTCATCTTAACTCTAGTTGCACCCATCGAGATGACGATCGAGTTTTATGCAAGCCCGATTGCCATTAGCAACCCACTTTTTCGCAAGAAATAAAAGGTTGGCAAGCGTTGGATCTAATCAGACACTGGGTTTGTCACCCAGGGGCGATCGAACTTCGCTCTCTTTACATTTTAATATATATTTTTGTAAATTTTTCTGTGCCGGCAGCACAATACTAACAGCGAGCCGGATTTAAGCTGTTGAAATAAAAATATCTGAGGAAACTGTTACTGCCTGTTAACAGTTGTGATTGCTGTGTCCGCCTAGAGATGACAAAAGTTTTTAACTTCGGCGGCACAAAATCCAGCGCAATTCCATTGGCGGGCGTCCGTTTGCCATCGGGAAGACATCTCGACCGGTGGCCCAACTAGGAAACCAGGGCGTCGGTGGCCAGGCTGCTTCCGGCAGGTGGTGGCGTTCATATTCAAACACCAATTCGTCGGATATTTGGACTAAGGGCAACCCTTCCATTGCGGTGGCGAGTTCTTGGGGCGTAAATAAAGTAGACCAGGAGAGTTGGGCAACTTGTCGCACGAGGGCATCTGGCTGGTAGTCACCGACGGTTAAAAACGTGCTGAACAGCAACAGACCTCCGGAAGACAGGGAATCGCACATTTTAGCGAGGAAAAGCCGTACTTGATCGCTGTCTCGAAAATGTGAGATGACTTCGGCAGCAACTGCCAACTGGTAGCGGGCCGGTTTCATCCGTATTAAGGGATCGAGCACATCGCCTTCAGTCACTGTCACGGGAAGGTTTTCGGCTGTTACAGCAGCTTTCAATTGTTCTGCAAAAGCGGGAGCTAGTTCGATCGCATCTACAGAATAGCCCAATCTCGCCAGCGGCAAGGTATTGCGGCCGGTACCAGCCCCCACGTCCAAAATCCGCACTCGATCGGGCGTGCCCAATTTAGCAGCCGTTGTCATCAATTTTGCATCGGGATGAGAGCCGAAAAGCGGAGGTTCTCTGGTGTCTACCCAGCTTTTGTACTGTTCTCCAACTGTTGAGCTAGTAACAATGACTTTGCAAGCTAAACCAGTTTGTGGCGGCTGCACTGATTCGTATTGCAGAATCAGCATCGATGCTGTAGAGGTGCGGTAGCCTTGTTCTAACTTGGTGGCTAAAAGCTTGCTGAGTTCGTCTCTGCGGTCTTCGGGCAATGGTCTGTCGAGAGTGCTAAATAGCTTTTCTATCGACTTGAGATAGTGGCTTAGCATTCCTGGGACGCAGGGGAAAACTAATTCTCCACGAGCGATGATGCGAGTATTAATTTTGTAGAGGATAGCTTGCTGGAGAATGTCGGGATTTACTACCAGCGGTAGCTGTTCTGTCTGGTCGATCGTACTTTCGGCGCCCATAAATTCCGCGAAGAAGTCATTAGTTATTAGTCATTAGTCATAGGGAAGTCTTTTGAGAGCTAACTGTACAATTTAAGAGTACAAAAAAGCCGATTTTAGATTTATTTGGTTTGGTTGCTTAGTCTTTTTAGACTGTAGAAAATCGGATTTGAGAGCTTTATTGTGGATAAATCTCAAATCTCAAATCTCAAATAGACCAAGCCCAAAACCCGAGTAGGTCCCAAAATCGGAGTTAGTATCAATATAAGCTGTAGCGCATTTAAATTGTATGTTTCACGGCGAGGTGGAAAAAGCGTCAAATCCTCTCGCCTTCTCCCCTCTCTCTCCTTCCCCTCGTCAGCCATAACAGGCAATGTATATGGGTAGCAAATTCAAGCTGGGCTTAGTTGCTGCCGGTAAAAGTCACTAGGGGGAATCTTGACTGAGCTTCAGTCATCGGGCGCCGTCTGCCTTCCTCTTGCCAGTAGTTGATTACTTCTGTCGCTTGGTTGAGGATTTCGACGCGATCGTTATCAGCAATCCAGTGTTTGGCTTCGAGTTCGTTTTTGAGGTCTTCCCACGCATCTTTGCGGGGCCAGAAAAAGTAGGATGTCAGCGGGCTAGTTCCTTTGCCGACAACTTGGTCAACGGCGAGGGCAACATTCTCTTCTAGCCAGAGAACTTTTAAGATGAACTTGGACAAGCAAACCTCCAGGGTTCCGATCGAACTTGTTAAAAATTTCTACAATCGCTAAGCGTAGCACACTCTGTTCGATAATTGGTCATCGGCCATGAAAAGTTTTGTGGCGCGGCTGGTTTTAGCGCCACTCAGGGGCTGGGAACAGATAAAATTTGGGTTCTCACCCGCCCTAGGTACAAGGATGGTTAAGTTGTGAACAGAGTTATTGTAGTCTTCGACATTGACGGTGTGGTGCGGGATGTGTCCGGTTCCTACCGGCGGGCGATCGCGGATGCGGTGGAGCATTTCACGGCGGGTGCTTTTCGCCCGAATTCTCTCGATATCGACTCTCTGAAGTCTGAGGGAGTGTGGAATAATGACTGGCAGGCGTCTTTTGAGTTAGTTTGCCGTTATTTTGAGGGGATTGGGCGATCGAGAAACGAACTCGCTCTCAACTATGACGAATTAGTCGCTTTTTTCCAAAGTCGCTATCGCGGGGCAGATGAGAAAAATTGGACTGGTTACATTTGTGACGAACCGCTGTTGTTAAGTCCGGCTTACCTGGAAAATTTAACAGTTGGGGGCATTGTGTGGGGCTTTTTTAGCGGGGCGATGCGGGATGAAGCTGCTTATGTTTTGTCAGGGAAACTAAGTTTAAATTCCCCGGTGTTGGTGGCGATGGAAGATGCACCGGGAAAACCCGATCCGGCTGGACTTTTCGCGGCAATTGAACAGTTGGAAAACCTGCACGGTTTAGCAAAAAATTTGCCCGTGATTTACGCGGGAGATACTGTTGCCGATATTTACACGGTTGTGAAGGCGCGGGAAGTGCAACCAAATCGGGTTTTGCTGGGGGCTGGAATTTTGCCTCCTCATGTTTTGGATGATGCTGTGCGCTGTGAGGCGTATGCTGCAGCGCTGAAAACTGCTGGTGCGGCAGAGGTTTTTAAGAATGTCGAAGAGTTGACGGCTGCGCGGATTCGAGAATTAGTCAATTGTTAGTTGTCAGTTGTTAGTTGTCAGTTGTTAGTTGTCGAAATAACAAATAACCAATGATATCGTTTCCGGTTGTATCGGAATAATAAAATCGAGTCAACAGTCAACAGTCAACAGTCAACTTTGCCTTTGAGATTATTTTAAGTGCAAAAATTTGTCTAAGGCGCTGACTACAACTGGTGGCCAGCGGCGGTTATTTGCAACCCAATCGAGGTCTTTGTAGCGGGAGTCGAGGCCGATGGCTGCTACCCAATTGCTCTCAGCTTCGCCGCGCTTTCCGGCTTCCCAAAGACAGGCGCTGAGGGCGGCTCTCATGTCGGCAAATTGGGGGTATCTGCGGACGATGTTTTTCATGTTGCGAATTGCTTCTTTGGTTTGCCCGTTTTGATAAAGTGCGAGGGCGTGGTTGGCGCGGGCAAAGGCGTATTCGGGGGCTAGTTCAAAGGCTTTGCTGTAGTCGGCAATTGCTTGTTCCCATTTTCCTAAACCTGCTTCGGCGTTGCCTCGGTTGTTGTAGGCGGCTGGATCTTGGGAGTCTAATTCTAGTACGTGATTGTAGTCGGCGATCGCTTCTTCCCAGCGTCCTAAACCTTCTAAGGCGGTGCCGCGGTTTAGGTAGGGATCGGGGGCGTCGGGTGCTAGTTCGATCGCTCTTTCGTAGTCGGAAATAGCGGCTTGTAGTTTGTTTTGGCTGACTCTAGAGTTGCCTCGGTTACTCCAAGCGGCGGCTTGTGATGGAAATTTGTCAATGATTTGAGTCCAAAAAGTTTCAGCGGCGGGAAATTTGCCTTCATTTGTAGCTTCAAAAGCTTTTTGAACGAGTTCTCCCAATTCCTGTTGAGGATCGGCGATATCTGTTGGTTGTACTTGTGCGGCAACGGGCGCGATATTTCCCAACCATACTAACCCGGTTACGATTAATACTGTAAAAAATGTGAAAAGTGAGCGAATCATCGTTGTTGGCAGTTTAAACTTTATTAAACATATTATTAACCGAATTTGCCGGGGTTGCTTGGATAAGTTATACCAATTTTTTATGAGGTTGCATAGAATCCGATCCCCCCTAGCCCCCCTTAATAAGGGGGGACAAGATTCTTCTCAAAGTCCCCCTTCTTAAGCAGGGTAAGCTCATCTAATTTGGTATAATATGAACTTGACAAAGTTAACAAAATAAGCATAAGAGACTGTGTAGG
>NZ_JAUBSD010000127.1:0-13808 GCF_036704575.1 Microcoleus sp. K5-D4 | reverse complement strand
AGTCGAACTCATGCACTGGCTAATTTCATAAATTCCTTTTTTTGTCAACTCCTAATACTGAACCGACGCCCTAGGAATCCACAAATATGGCAATTCCTCAAGCGCTGGTGGGAGAGGGTAAATTAGTGTTAGGTATAGAAAAATCTACAGGAAGTATCGAAGTGCCTGTGCCATTTGGCTTGCCAGCAGGATCAGGCTGGTATAGTTGGATACGATCGCGCCCAAGTCGTTTAGCTTGATACAGCGCTTGGTCGGCTGTGGCAATCAGAATTTCGGCTCCCGATTCAGATGCAGGAACAATACTCGCTACGCCAAGACTGAGAGTGACATATGGGCTCACTTGAGAACCAGCGTGAGGAACCTGCAAAGCTGCGATTTTGAGCTGTATGTGTTTGGCTACCATCACGGCGCCTTGAATCGCGGTATTTGGCAAAATAACGGCAAATTCTTCGCCTCCGTAGCGAGCTACTAAATCGGCGGGGCGATTGACTGCATTGCCGATCGCCCCGGCGACTTGTCGCAAACATTCGTCTCCGCCTTGATGCCCGTAAGTATCGTTGTAACTTTTAAAAGAATCAATATCGCACAGAATTAGGGACATGGGCGTTTGTTCCCGGGCTTGTCTGCGCCACTCCATTTCTAAATACTGATCAAACCGGCGGCGGTTTGCTAGCTGTGTGAGTTCGTCTAAAGTTGCCAAGCGCTCTAACTTGAGGTTGGCGGCTTGCAACTGCTGGTAGAGTTCTGCTTGCTTGATAGCGATCGCCAACTGGGTGGCCAGAGAAGACAGCAACTCTACTTCCAACTGCATCCACTGCCGGGGACTGCACTGGTGGGCCATCAGCAGCCCCCACAAATCGTCTCCTTGCACTAAAGGCACTACCAAATAAGCTCTCACCGCGAATTGTGCGAGCAAGTCAATTTGATATTGCGGCAAATCCGCGGCCAAAACATCGCCGATCGGTCGGATCGATCGATGTTGGTACGCTTCGAGATAAAACTGGTCAAAACAGAAATTTTCCAGGGTTTCCCCCAACATCGGCTGGCAGTTGGGAGCTACAGATTCGACTGTCACCGCCCCCGTCGCCGGACCGGCGCAGAGACTGCCGGTACAGGGGTTAAAGCGCACGATCATCACTCGATCGGCCTGAAGGAACTGACGCACTTCTGTCACTGTCGTGCGGAGCACTTCGCCCAAATCCAGAGACTGGCGGATGTGCTGAGTAATCGTCGCCATCAGCAGTTCTCGTTCGTTCTGCTGCCGCAGCGCCTCTTCTGCCCGCTTGTACTCGGTGATATCTTGAGCGGTACCGAAAATTTGTTTGGGGCAGCCGTCGGCGGTGCGGGCGAAAACTTGGTCGCGGCAGCGAAACCAGCGCCATTCGCCCGATCGATGTTTGAGGCGATACTCCAACTCCAAAATATGCCCGTCTTGGGTCGAGGGAAATTTTTGCTGGTGGGCTTTGAGCCTCGGCAAATCTTCTGGGTACACCAAACTGGAGTACAAAGCAGTTTGCATCTGTAAAATTTCTTGGGGAGTGTAGCCCAGCAATTTAGAAGCTTGACCGTTGACGTAGACGTTTCGCTGTTGGGTCAAATCGTAAATGTATAGCAAATAAGGCGCCGCGTCAGCAATCTGCTGGATGAAATGCTGGCTCGATCGCAATTCTTCCTCCACCCGCTGACGCACTTGCACTTCTTCCAAAGCTTGATCCCGCATTGTGCGGTAAGCTTGGATGCGGTGGGTGAGGTCAGTCACGTCTTGAATCACCAGCAGCGCGTAGAACGATGGGGAATTGATGCCCGGCCATATCGATGACGAAACTGAGGGTGCAGATTCCCTAGACAAAAAAGCACTTCTTGGTGATCCGACTCCGACTGTACCGTCTGATGCCAACTCAAGAGTATGGAGAACCCAGTCTCTAATCTCCTGTTCTTCTATGCCAGCCTCTAGGGCCGGCACAGCAGTCACAGTAGTTTGCTGAATTCGCTGCTGGCCGTCTTGCCAAGTTGCCGGAATCAGGTGTTTGTGAATTTGAGAAGAAAAAATTGTTGGCGGGCCTCCTGCAAAGATTTGCTTGAAGCGAGTGGCGTACTTTAACTGACTCAGGTGAGGAAAATGGGTTGTGATCTTTGTTCCCAATATTTGGCTGCGGGGAATTTTAGTCCACTCTTCTAGACAAGTGTTCCAAAACAGCACCACAAAATCATCTTGCAGCAAGCAGGCGCCGACTGGTACGCTGTCGAGAACCCCAAACTTTTCCTTAATACTTTTGCTCTCCTCAATCATAGACCCCCGGCAAGTTGATTGATAGCAGTCAACAAGGTGTCAAAGGAATTAACATTGAAAATAAGAATGATATCTCCTTCAATGTGAAGCCTTTCAATCATGAAACTGGTCTGAGCTAATAAAACAACTGTATCAGTAGCTAAACCGCCAGATACCAGCAAACTAGCAATCGTCCCTTCGCTATAAGTGGGAATTGAGTAGTTCAGGCGCTGCTGAAGTACGTTGCTGATTGCACCCATGACCCCATTAATTACAATATTTCCCACTTCACTCAGCGTACCAATTTTGACTGAATCAAGATCGTGAGTTCCAACTTCTTCCCCTGTAAGCATTGTCACCAGCAGGGCAGCGCTGTTGGTGGGAAAGACTAGCTGGGCAATGCCTCCAAAGGAGCCTGTGAATTTGAGCTGGACAGCGGCGATTTGCTCGCCGTTGAGGTGCTGCTCTAACTCTTCTTCCACGTCAATGGGAGTCAGTATTTGAAGATAGGGGATTTGCAAGCGAATCGGGGAGTCGATCATGTCGTTCAAAACCCCTGCGGCTTGACCGATACCGATGTTGACGAGTTCCTGCAAAGCATCGAGCTGTCGAGTGCTTAATTTCATTGGGTGCTCTCCTCGCTGACACTGAGAGCTTTTTTGATCCACCCGATCAGTTCATCTGAGTTGGGCATTTTGTGAATGACTGCCAGGGCTCCGAGTTCCATGCACTCGGAGCGGGTGCTTGCTTGGATGTCTGCGGTAATTACGATCACTGGAATTTTATATCCTCGATCGCGCATCGCTTGCAGAACTTCTCGACCTTCCATTTCTGGCATCAGCAGATCTAAGAGCATACAGTTTGGGGTTTTAGTGCCGAGCTGTTCTAGAGCTTCTGGGCCGCTGGATGCTTCCCAAGTCTCGTATCCTTCTGCTCGCAAGATTTTGCAGATTACCCTGCGAGTCAACCACGAATCTTCGACAACGAGAATTGATGTCACTACGTTCTCCTCCTTCTATTGTTTAGGACTGACCGGCGTTGCAGGTACTGCTTTTATCTTGACAGTAATTTAAAGTGCTGGGACGGTGTGTGATCGAGCTTCACTCGGAATTCCAGTTCTTAAAAACTAACGCATTAATGTGTGGGATAGTTTAGTATCTTGGACTATGTTAAGAAAAAACCCGGTTTCTGAATGAAACCAGGTTTGCGGGATCTCTATTGCTCTAACAAGGGCGCTCAATTATAGATTACCAAACGCTTCCGGAGGGACTCTACTCGCTGTTTTGCCGTGGTATTGTCTGGATGGCAGGCGAGAGCTTGTTCGTACATTTCCAAGGCTTGAGCTGTTAATTTCTTGCGCTCGTAGGCGTGACCCAGATTATTGAGAGATGTAACGTATTCGGGCTGCAACTTCAGGGCTTCTTTGTAGTGGCGGATTGCGATGTCGTACTGTTCTTGGCCAAAGTGTGCAAAACCGAGGGCGTTGTAAATAACAGCTTGATTTTCTTCGCCTTCTAAGTCTTTGGCTTTCAGGGCTTTTTGAAACAGTACGATCGCCTGGGAGTAAAGCTTCTTATCTAGATAGATACTTCCTAATTCGTAGTATTCCTGTGCTGTTCCTTTTTCTACTGTCAGCTTATTTTCTAAGCGTTCCAGAGACATTTCCAGCTTCCGAGTTTTGAGAATTTGGCGCACCACAAACCATGAAGTGCTGCCGAGTATAGCGAGCAGGACTGACAAGTAAACAATGAGTAAATTACTATCCATGTTTTTCTTAAATTTAGGTAGGTCTGTGGAAGGTTTTATTTATTTTAATGCGCTAGCAATCTCTAAGATTTGCCTCTGCAACTGTATAAAAAACAAGGAAATAGCGATCGATCGGCCCGATCGCGATTTCTGAAAAAGCAACAACCCAGAAGTAAGAACAAAGAAGGAAAATTGCTCTCAACCTCCTAAATTCATCAGGAGTTTTCCTTCTCTGGCAGACAGTTAAATCTTTCTTACTTCTGCTTTGTGCATTCTGAAAAGTAACCTAACTTTCAGGCTCCGGCTCGATTAGCCATTTCCACGACTTTACCGAATGTTGCAGGGTCAATAATCGCCATTTGTGCCAGCATTTTGCGGTTGATTTCGATGTTGGCTTTTTTCATGTTGCCGATCAGTCTGCTGTAGCTCGTGCCGTGCTGGCGCGATGCGGCATTGATCCGAGCAATCCACAGGCGACGGAAATCGCGTTTGCGTTTTTTGCGATCGCGATAACCGTTACGCAGGGCTTGCATCACCCGTTGGTTAGCTGTGCGGAACTGTTTCGACTGTGCGCCTCGGAAACCCTTGGCTAATTTGAGAATTTTTTTGCGGCGCGCTCTGGCGACATTACCGCGTTTTACCCGTGTCATCTTTAATTTCCGTTAAACTTTACAAGTATGGAAGCATTAACCGCACGTTAGCATCGTTGGTCTCGTCGATGACGACCAGCTTAGAGAGACGGCTTTTGCGAGCTGAACTTTTGTGCTGTAGCAAGTGGCTTTTGTAAGCTTTGCGGCGCACAATCTTACCGCTGCCGGTCGCTCTAAAGCGCTTTGCGGCTGCTTTGCGAGTTTTGAGTTTTGGCATGGACTGGTGTTATTTGGACACAAGCTTCTACCGTATCACGTTTGTGGTACTTTCTGCAAGGGAGATTTGCGGGTTAGGGGCAGCGCTGTATTTGGGGCAATATACATAATGCGCGATCGGGTAATCTTGCGGTAGTTTGCGGTAGTTTACACCTGGTATAAAATGTTATACCGCAGTTGCGGTATAATTAAGGGTTATATCTCGGGATTATCCGCAGGGTTAATATTTGAAAGCTGCTGGTGAGGCACTATATAAATTAAATTGAAAATGCAAAATTAATTATTGGTTATGGCGCTTAGAGACTCCCTTAAAAAAATCATTTTGGAATATCCATTGATCAGTAATGACAACTTCAAGGGACATTCCTTTGCTAGTTATGTCAAAAATGTAGTGCCGAAATCAATAAGTGCTTCATTGGAATTACCAGAAATATATAGCGTAAAAGGTTCCGCAGGGAATGGTTCTTGGGTTAAAGTTCCTTGGATAGCAATATTTAACAAGCTTGTAACTGAGAGTGTCCAGTCGGGGTTGTACTGTGTTTATTTATTTCGCGCCGACTTCTCTGGCGTTTATCTTTCTCTCAATCAAGGAATAGCAGATCAAAGAAAGAAGTTCGGACTTGGGAAGTCGAGGGACATGGTAAGGGATCAGGGCTGTTTCATTCTCAGGAAAATCGGGATTTTGACTCTTGTAGTGCCAAGAATGTCTACCTCCCCACAGACGACTTCACAGGCGTTTGAGACATAGGGGCAGCCACGGGGGGCAGCCCCTACAAGAGAATGAAACAGCCCTGGGTAAGGGATCAAGCACAACTATTTAAAGATAAGCTTGGTTCTGAAAAGCTCAGGGAATTTTCAGAACCTCTCGATATTCAGCTTGATTCGATATATTTTGCTATTTCTTGACTCCGAATTAAGCCGAGGTGTTCGCCGACTTCTACAAGAATAGCTGTGCGTACTGCACCACTATCTATCAGTGCTTCTGCTTCGTACACGGGCAACAGATTTGGATTGAGAACTCCTAGACTCACTAAGGCTTCATCAATGGCATTCCTTAGCTTGACTTCGGCTCGAACTGCACCCATATTTTTGCTGGGTTGAATTAGATCGCGAGCGAGATTTATCATATCGCCTCTTTTCGTCTAGAAAGTCTACCTTTGATTCTCGCCCTAATTTATGCTTGTAAGGTTCGCAGTGCACACCCTACAGTTAGAGTTTGTAGGTAAGTCTTACAGCGTATTTTCGGTTTAAGAAGTGCAGTAGGGACAAAGGCTTTCGCCGTGTCCCTACTGGGTTCTATCACTCTTGTGGGGTGGGCATCCTGGCTGCCCTAAACATACAAGTTAAATGCACAACAGCTTACTCATCTTCTGCATAGATAAACCGATACAATTCGCTAGGATCTGGTTCAGCGCTTTTCTCAGCAAAATCGACTGCATCATCAATTACTGCTTGAACTTTATTATCGATCTCTTTCAATTCTTCAGCAGTTGCCAAAGTTCGATCGATCAAATCAGCAGCCAACTTCTTAATCGGATCGCGGGGGAACCAATATTCCTTCTCTTCCTTAGAACGCAACTCATCAGGATCGGCCAAAGAATGGCCGCGAAAGCGATAAGTCAAAGCCTCAATCAAAGTCGGCCCCTCGCCGGTCCGCGCCCGCGCTACAGCTTCTTTCGCCACTTCCCGCACGGCCAAAACATCCATCCCGTCAACCTCAAAACCAGCCATGCCAAAAGCATGAGCTTTCTTGTAAATCAGCGGATCAGAAGTAGCTCGCTCGTGGGCCATCCCGATCGCCCATTTGTTGTTTTCCACAACATAAATAATCGGCAACTTCCACAAAGCCGCCATATTCAAACATTCAAAAAACTGGCCGTTATTTGCAGCACCATCGCCAAAAAAACAAGCAGTTACGCCATCAGAACTCTCATCCCCCAAAGCTTCGCGGCGGTACTTCGATTGAAAAGCCGCCCCCGTAGCTACAGGAATCCCCTCAGCCACAAAAGCATAACCTCCCAACAATCGGTGTTCGGCCGAAAACATGTGCATCGAACCGCCGCGGCCCTTCGAGCAACCAGTTTCCTTCCCGAACAACTCCGCCATTACCTCCCGCGCCGGGACGCCCGCGCTCAAAGCGTGAACGTGATCCCGGTAGGTGCTGCTGACGTAATCAGTGTCATCCCGGCGCATCGATCGAATCACGCCAGTAGAGACAGCTTCCTGACCGTTGTACAAGTGGACAAAACCAAACATTTTGCCCCGGTAGTACATCTCAGCACACTTGTCCTCAAAATAGCGCCCCAAGACCATATCCTCGTAGAGCATCAAGCCCTCATCCCGAGAAATGGTTACGCTTTGCGCGTCAAAAACTGGTAAAGTCCGTTCCTGAACCATAAATAATTAATACCCGACGATCGGCTTCCTAGACATCTAAATTTAAACCCAGATGGGACACAACCGCAGCAGAAAACGTTTGATCGTTTTCTGTGCAACAGTTCACCAATTGTTAAAATGAGTTTGGCAGGCGGGGCGGATTGCCCGGAGTCGGAGAACCAACTCCCCTCTAAACCCGATGCAAACGAATGATATAATTCCATTACTCTCAAACCCGAAAATGCTCAAGAGTCAAACCACTCATTTAGCTGACGGGCAGTGGGCCTTTGCATTTTCCTCACTGTAAAACGCTGTAGAGGGAAAAAAATCAGAGGATCTCTACGGCAAGTCCAACATACCGTGAATGGGGCGGTTGGAAGCCAACACCAGAATTTTTGATTTGGTTTGCGGGAGTATGTCACTTAAGATAGGCTAATTCAGTTGCTAGCGCTTTGGGGAAGTGGACAGTGTTAATTCCACTAGATTACTACCGGATTTTGGGTCTACCGATTCAAGCTACTGCCGAACAGTTGCAGCAGGCTCACCGCGATCGAACTTTACAGCTTCCGCGCAGGGAGTATTCCGAAGTTGCGATCGTCGCCCGCAAACAACTGCTCGATGAAGCCTGCGCCGTTCTGTCAGACTCAGAGGGGCGCAAAGCTTACGATGCCAGTTTTTTAGCCAAAACTTACGATCGAGAGTCGGAAGCCGCACAGGAAGCCAAGCACCAGAGGTCAAAAACCTCAGCAGGCACGGCCACCTTCCTGCAAGACGCAGGAGAAACCGCTCCGCCAGAGTCCAAGGCTTTAGAGGCTGCTCCCGACCCCCACACTCCAAGTATTGAAATCGATGACAACCAATTCGTAGGAGCCCTGCTCATACTGCAAGAACTGGGGGAATACGAACTCGTACAGAAGCTGGGTCGCCCGTATCTTAACAATGGCAGCATCGCGATCGCAGAAGGTCGTTTCGGCGACCCTCAGCTCGTGAGGCCAGATATAGTTTTAACCGTCAGCCTTGCCTGTCTAGAACTCGGCCGCGAACAGTGGCAGCAAGGTCAGTACGAAAATGCCGCAAGATCATTAGAAGCAGGTCAAGAATTGCTGCTGCGCGAAAGCCTATTTGCAAGCGTGAGGGGTGAAATGCAAGCCGACATATACAAACTCCGTCCGTACAACATTTTAGAGCTATTATCACTCCCCGAAGAAAAAGTCGCCGAGCGTCGCCGGGGACTGCAAATCCTGCGAGAAATGCTTCAAGAACGAGGCGGTATCGACGGTTCGGGAGACGATCGATCGGGTTTAGGAATAGAAGACTTCCTCCGGTTCGTGCAGCAAATGCGTAAACACCTAACCAGCAGCGAGCAGCAGGCGCTATTTGAAGCCGAAGCCGGCCGCCCCTCCGCAGTCGCCACTTACCTCTCGGTCTACACCCTGTTAGCCCAAGGATTTGCCGCCAGACAGCCATCGATGATCCGTCGGGCCAAGCTGATGCTGATGCAGCTCGGTCGCCGCCAAGACGTTCACCTGGAAAAAGCCGTCTGTTCCCTGCTGCTGGGCCAGACAGAAGAAGCCAGCCGATCCCTCGAACTCAGTTCGGAAAAAGAACCCCTGGCCTTCATTCGCGAACATTCCCAAGATTCACCCGACTTGTTGCCCGGACTGTGCTTGTACGCCGAACACTGGCTACAAGAAGAAGTGTTTCCCCACTTCCGCGACTTGGCCAACGAGTCAGTGTCCTTGAAAGACTACTTTGCTGACCCGAAAGTACAAGCTTACCTAGAAGCTTTGCCACAAGACGCCGAAACCGCCAACGAATGGGTAGTTGTGCAGCCCCGCTCGGGCAAGCCCCCGGCGCGACTGCAACCAGCAGCAGGCAGATCACCCGCTGCCATACCCCCACAGCCACCCACAGCCAAGCAGGGAGCCAGTACCGTCACCTTGACCCCCGTACCGGGCGACGCTTCCAGCGCAGCCTCGGGGGCGAAATCCCCGACAACGGTGGGCGCGCCGAGCGCTGTTGCCCCCGTCTCTATCCCCATAGCTACAGTGCCACACCCAGCAGAATCGACTTCCAAACATCGCAGACGCCAACATTCAGGGCACAGCGGAGCAAGCGGCAATGGGCTAAAGGGCGATTTGGTCGATCGGGCGCGCACCAAGGCAGCAGAACTTACCGCCAAAGTCAAGTCTATGCCTCCAAACAGGCTGGCTTTGTTTCTAGTCGCAGGTGTTCTGAGCCTGTTACTCCTGTGGTTAATACTCAGTCTGTTGGCTAGCGCGATGCAAGCCCTATCGGGCCCATCCCTCCAAGGAGAGCAAGCCCTAGTCCGCCTGGAAGAACCGCCCCTAGAAATCCCTGCCTTGGCCCCGGCCCCAGAGCCGAGCGCTGCAGGCGCAGTGTCGGGAGAAATCACTGAGGAATCAGCCGGACAAATAGTTCAAAGCTGGCTATCGGCGAAAGCAGCGGCTTTGGGCCCCAATCACGCTGTTGAAGAATTAAAGCAAGTTCTGACAGAACCGGCTTTGTCTCGCTGGCAATTGATGGCAGAAGCTCAACAGCGAAACAACGCGCACCAGCGTTATGTACACAAGCTGGAAGTTAATGGAGTTAAGACGAATCCGACTAATCCCGATCGCGCCCAAGTAGAAGCCCAAGTTGGGGAAAAAGCCGAAGTGTTCGATCGTTCTCAACTCGTTTCTTCGCGCAATGAAAACCTGCGGGTGCGCTACGACTTGATCCGCCAAGAGGGACAGTGGCGGATTATGGATTGGCAAGTGATTAAGTAAGGAATTGGTAATTAGTAATTGGTAATTTCTGCTTGCTATTTGCTAATTACCAATTTCTGATTATTAGTTAAATTTTTAATTCCAAAAGCGGGAGTTTTGAATTGCAGATTATTGTTGAAGGCTGGCGTTTTATTTATCATTCCTATTGCGTAGCCAATCAATTTCAACTGCTGGAAATGCTCGCTCGCCCGCGGCGAGGACAAATAGATCTTTTCCACCGCGATATGCCCTACATTGACGCGGCTTGGGAGACGAAAATTAGTTTGTTCGATCGCCCAAATGAAACATTACTTCGCAGCATTAAGAACCCTGCAGTAAATCAGTCAGCCGATGTTACCCTGCGAATGTACTGCCCGTGGAACTTCTCGGCCTCCCGCAGCGCTCAAACTTGGGTATTTGCAGCCACAGAATGGGGGATTGTTACCAGTTCAGTATTACAGGCGATGGGTGTTAAGTCGATCGCCGAAACTCCGGTTAACTCAGAAACGAAAATTATTACACCTTCAGCTTGGTCAAAAGCCGGCTTAATTCGCAGCGGTGTGGGGGCCGATCGCATTGCCGTCGTAGCTTTGGGTGTCGATCCTAAGATTTATTATCCTGCTGCAGGCGATCGGCGTCAATCACTGCGCGAAAGCTTCGGCTGGTCAAACTATTTTATATTTTTAAATATCGGAGGACAAACTGATCGCAAAGGTATTCGCCCTTTATTAAAAGCCTTCGCTGCGGTAGTTGACAAATATCCAGATGCGAGATTAGTTTTAAAAGGTTCTGAACTGCTTTATCCGTCGAGAGACGAGATTGCGGAAGCCTGCCGAGTTGTGCTCAACGATGCGGAAAGAGCGAGGGTTTTACCGAGATTAATTTATACTGGTAGCCAGCTATCTTTTGCTCAAATAGCAGAGTTTTACCAAGCTGCAGATGCTTATGTTTCTCCCTATTTAGCAGAAGGTTTTAATCTGCCGGTGTTGGAAGCTGCAGCTTGCGGTTTGCCTGTTATTTGCACGGAGGGCGGCCCTACGGATGATTTTACGCGATCGAACTTTGCACAGCGGATTGAGAGTAAATTTACGGCTGTGGTGAGTGACGGGGAAACCTTATATATCTTAGCTCCTGAGTGGGAACATTTGACTGATTTGATGCAAAGGGCGATCGAACAGCCTGGAATCGCTGCGAAAGCGAGGGTTGCGGGCCCGGCTTTTGTGGCTGAAAATTTTACTTGGAGGCGTGTAGTTGATCGATTGCTTGAGGTTATGGGAGGAGATAAAAAGAAAAAGGAGAAGTCTATTTTTGAGCCAATAATTTTGTAGTTTGGACGTTTCAAGCCCTAGATGGGGAAATAGGTTTTTTCCGGCGAAAGCGAAAATATTCGCAAGCTCAAATTAAAAATGTTTCAATCCCTGATAGGGTTTTAGGTTTTTTCCGGAATTTGCGGCGGGTCAATCTCTTGCTGATTTTTATAATTCGTTTCAATCCCTGATAGGGTTTTAGGTTTTTTCCGGCGAGTTGCCAGTTAACTTTATAAGGTCGTCGAAATTAGTTTCAATCCCTGATAGGGTTTTAGGTTTTTTCCGGCTTCAAAGTCTAGTCCGTGTCCACATTGTGGCAAGTTTCAATCCCTGATAGGGTTTTAGGTTTTTTCCGGCTTAGTTCCCTTAAGTTCGCCTTTGCTGTAGGCTTTGTTGTTTCAATCCCTGATAGGGTTTTAGGTTTTTTCCGGCTTTCTATTGCTGCCGCATCTTATCTAACGGGCGTGTTTCAATCCCTGATAGGGTTTTAGGTTTTTTCCGGCGCTGTGTCATAATGTCCTAGGAAGAAAGAATAAAGTTTCAATCCCTGATAGGGTTTTAGGTTTTTTCCGGCATAATGATGGGCGCTGATTGGTTCCGGCCTCGCTGTGTTTCAATCCCTGATAGGGTTTTAGGTTTTTTCCGGCAAATTGTTAGCTGCTTATTGCTAAGGTCAGCATCAGAGTTTCAATCCCTGATAGGGTTTTAGGTTTTTTCCGGCCGATCGGAATGATCCAGGCTATTGATGGAATCGGTTTCAATCCCTGATAGGGTTTTAGGTTTTTTCCGGCGTGCGGGTGTGAGTGATAATAATTGAGTAGCACTCGTTTCAATCCCTGATAGGGTTTTAGGTTTTTTCCGGCTTTGGTTTTCCTCAATCTTTGGGTTTTGGGCTGCTGTTTCAATCCCTGATAGGGTTTTAGGTTTTTTCCGGCTTTGCCTTTTCGATCCAATCAATTGTCTCATCTTTTGTTTCAATCCCTGATAGGGTTTTAGGTTTTTTCCGGCATTTTGCGGCTTTTGAGCGAAGCGGGAAGCGCTTCGGTTTCAATCCCTGATAGGGTTTTAGGTTTTTTCCGGCTTTGGGCAAAAGCTTATCGCGAAGCTAATCCCGGTTTCAATCCCTGATAGGGTTTTAGGTTTTTTCCGGCCCAAGCCGGCGGAGAAGGATATTAAATTTAATGCCGTTTCAATCCCTGATAGGGTTTTAGGTTTTTTCCGGCTTAATCATTCAAATCTTCTTATGCCATTATACGGTTTCAATCCCTGATAGGGTTTTAGGTTTTTTCCGGCTATTGGGAGAAGACGCCCTTGCGATATTCGCGACGCGCAGTTTCAATCCCTGATAGGGTTTTAGGTTTTTTCCGGCCACCAAAAAGGAGCTAAAGCTAAAATGCAAACTAGTTTCAATCCCTGATAGGGTTTTAGGTTTTTTCCGGCTCAATGAAGTGAGTTTGACACAACTTAAGGTTGAAGTTTCAATCCCTGATAGGGTTTTAGGTTTTTTCCGGCGTTACCAATTACTAATATTTTGGATGCTTTCGCCGCGGCTCAAACGTTTCAATCCCTGATAGGGTTTTAGGTTTTTTCCGGCCCGAGCTTTGAAGATTTCGGGCAATCAGTAAGTCATTAGTTTCAATCCCTGATAGGGTTTTAGGTTTTTTCCGGCCTTACCCTGCAAGGCTTTAAACGCATTCAACTATCAGTTTCAATCCCTGATAGGGTTTTAGGTTTTTTCCGGCGAAGAGTTGGATAAGGTTTTCAACAGGGTGTTAGTGGTTTCAATCCCTGATAGGGTTTTAGGTTTTTTCCGGCTGCCAGCGCCCAATTGCGCCGTCATCGTTACCGAGTTTCAATCCCTGATAGGGTTTTAGGTTTTTTCCGGCGTTACGCAATCCGCAGGCGTTAAAAGTGCCAGCTTTGTTTCAATCCCTGATAGGGTTTTAGGTTTTTTCCGGCCTCACCTGCCCGCAATAGGCAGAGGGGGAATCGGTTTCAATCCCTGATAGGGTTTTAGGTTTTTTCCGGCAAAGAAGGTAAGGTGCCAAACTGGGTCATTCCTGTTTCAATCCCTGATAGGGTTTTAGGTTTTTTCCGGCTTAGGTGCTGCCATCGGGCTAATCGCTATCGTTCAAAAGTTTCAATCCCTGATAGGGTTTTAGGTTTTTTCCGGCATACTGGGATGTACGTCTTCGTTTAGAGTGAATCGAGTTTCAATCCCTGATAGGGTTTTAGGTTTTTTCCGGCGTGATTCTCACCCGTCGCCAGTTCTTAACAGTTTGTAAGGTTTCAATCCCTGATAGGGTTTTAGGTTTTTTCCGGCATTTGATTGTTTAAATCACCTTTTTCATCAGTTAGTTTCAATCCCTGATAGGGTTTTAGGTTTTTTCCGGCATGGATTGATAAGCTGATACGCAGCTAGATTGTATAATATAAATATAAAATAAGCGCTCATTAGTTAGAATGTATGCCAGCC
>NZ_JAUBSD010000126.1:0-13935 GCF_036704575.1 Microcoleus sp. K5-D4 | reverse complement strand
CTTTTCTTGTTTTATTGACCCTACATTAGATTCTTCTGAGTCCTTGTGTCAAGCCTAATTGAGATGCTCTTACCCTGTCCTCTTTATGTCTTTCACTACCTGAATAAATGGCTGCGGAAACAAGACAAAATTGAGTCCGTACCCCTTGCCAAAATCCGCCTGTACCTAAATTTTTACTACTACTTTGAACCGGAGGGAAAAACCGTGAATCAAATGCGAGAATTGACCGAACTGTACCGCCGCTTTTATCGGGCAAAAAGTCAATATGCGAAAGCTAATGCTGTGCTGAAACCTATTGACGAAGCTGCTGACGTTATTCTGAAATTTGACAAAGCTTTAGCCAACAATACCGAATCTTTAACAGATATTGTGGCCGGGCGTTTGTCAAAGCTGATGAATAACGTGCGGCGGCGGGCTGCCGAAGGAAAACCGACACTTGCTTTTGTTGATGGGAAGTGGAAACCTGCTTTGAATTCTGAGGAAGAACGGCAAGCAATTTATGATTTTGCTAAGTATTTTGTGGAGGTGATTTTCAATGGAAGTTTGAAGGGCGATCGCGCGCGTTTAGCAGGCACTCAACTCAACTTAATCCGGGATACTTGCGATTACCTTTATCGCTTGGAAGATGACAAAGAACGCAGGGAGCGCAAGCAGGAAGAACCTGATGAAGTTCCCGAAGCAGAAACAGAATTAGCCTAAATTATCCGCTTTTTTTCAATCAACTTGTACTGGAGAAACAACGATGAAATTTCTGAAAACTCTCGATTCTAAATTTTTTCACGATGAAATTCCCGCAAAACCGATGGGAAAATACGCTCATTTTATCACCATCCGCGTCACCGAATCTTATCCACTGTTTCAGACTGACGGCGAATTGAATAAAGCCAGAGTAAGTGCTGGGATTGAAGACAAAACGCACATCAGCCGTTTAGCAATGTTTAAGCGGAAACAGTCTACACCCGAACGTTTAACCGGACGAGAATTGCTGCGAAACTACAAAATTGGCGATTGGGAAAAGTGCGATTACAACGTTGATTTTAGTAAAACTACTCCTGATTGTATTTTGTACGGTTTTGCAATCGGGGATTCTGGTTCTGAGAAATCCAAGGTTGTTGTAGACACTGCTTATTCCATCACTCCCTTCGACGATTCTCACCTCAATTTCACCCTCAATGCACCGTTTGAAAGTGGAACAATGAGCCGTCAGGGGGAAGTTACCAGTCGCATTAACAGTCAAGACCACATTTTGCCTCAAGTCTTTTTTCCCAGCATTGTAACGTTGAAAGACCCGACAGAAACAGGTTTTATCTACGTTTTTAACAACATTCTCCGAACGCGGCACTACGGGGCGCAAACTACTCGCACGGGTCGAGTTCGCAATGAATTGATCGGAGTGATTTTTGCTGATGGAGAGATTGTTAGCAATCTGCGATGGACTCAAAAAATTTACGATTTGATGAGCGCTGCTGGGCAAATTAATCCCCCAGATCCTCTTAATGAAAATGATGTTTTGACTCATGCAAATCAAGCAATTTCTGAACTGATGGATGGAGAGTGCATCTCGCACCGCGATTTTATAGGGGAATCTTTTAATAGCCTTTTGACCGAAGTAAAATCGATTGCCAGCGATGAAACTAAACTGCAAGCAATGCTGACTCAAGCTAATACCGAATCAACAGCTTATGCTCAGAAACATATCTTAAAGAGTTCTGAAAAAGGCAAGAAAGGTAAGAAAGCAGTTGCACCTACGGAGTAAAAATCGTGGCTTTTATTTACCGCTGTCAAATCGAGTTGCACGATAGCCTTTATTTTGCAACTCGCGAGATAGGGAGACTTTACGAAACCGAGCCAGTAATTCACAATTACGCGCTTTGTTACGCCCTCGGTTTGGTGGATAGCGAAATCTATTCCACCACCGTTGCAGAAGAAGATTCCTATCGCTATTTCTGTCCCGAACAAGTTCCTAAATACGAGCAACATTTAACGGCGCTCAACCAACAGGGGATTTATGTTACTCCGGCGCGATCGATCTCCCACTCCTCCACTCTCAACACTTGGAAATACGCCAACAACAACTATCACGTTGAAATGGAGAAAACCCAGAAAAATATCCCTAGTTTTGGAAGAACTAAAGAAATTGGGCCGGAAAGCAAATTTGAGTTTTTCCTAATCTCAGAGAAGTCTCTGAAACTGGCAAATTGGATACGTTTGGGAAAGTGGATGAGCAAAGCAGCAGTCGAAATTGTAGAACAGAAGGAAGTGAAGCGATCGCCCTCAGAAACAGATTTCATCTTTCCCTATCTTCTCAACCCTTTAGACGTGATGTTTTCCCATCAAGTGATTAGCTACGATGTGGTTAATATGCCCCCAGTTAGCCTCATCCAAAATGTCAAAATGCTAGGGCGATGTTACGACTTTGACCAACTCAAAATTCCGGCGTGTATGGAATACCGCTTTCGAGCCGATTAATAGGAGGTAGATCCTCTAGAAATGCGTTCCCAGGTAGAACCTGGGAACGAGAAACGAGAAATGAGAAAACGAGAAACCAGGGAAAACTTCTCGGCTAATTCACACCTCTTTTAACCATTAACCAATATGCCGCACAGCCTCGTCCTCAACCTCCTCCCCCTGGCCCCAATTCCCCCCGGATACCTCACCGGAAGACACCTGCACGCCCTCTTCCTCACCCTCGTGAGCTCGGTTGACAAAAAACTCGGCGATCGCCTCCACGATGCCACCGCCCAAAAATCCTTCACCCTCAGCCCTTTGCAAACTAAAAAATCCCCTTTCAAAAAACACCATTTCCTGCAATGGGAACACACAGAACCGATTCCAGAACATACCCTCTGTTGGTGGCGGATTACTCTGCTTGATGACACTCTATTCGGCAAATTAACTAATCTTTGGCTGAATCTCAATCCCTCGAAGCCGTGGCATCTGGGGCCCGCCGATTTGATGATTACTAAGATTCTCGGAACGCCCCAAGTAGATCAGCCTTGGGCTAATGCTTGCGATTACTCTCAATTGTACGCTCGCGCTTCCGAAACTAATCGCTTAATTGCCTTCAGTTTTGCGACTCCTACTACCTTTCGACAGGGAAAATTTGATTCGGTGATTCCTACTAGAGACTGCGTTTTTAACAGTCTCCTCAGTCGGTGGAATAAGTACAGCCCGATCGCAATTCCCGATCAGTCATTCGATGCACTTTTTTCGACTTTTGTCAATATCAAAAGTGAAAGATTGACTAACTATCAAAGCGATTTTGTCGGCATGGTTGGGGAGGTTAGTTATCGGATTTTGGGAGATGTGGAGCCTTTAGTGATTAAGCAAATTAATGCTTTGGCTGATTTTGCTGTTTACTGCGGGGTGGGGAGAAAAACTCCGATGGGGATGGGAATGACTAGGCGGATTGTTGTTAATAAGAGTTCTTGATAACTGAACGTAAAACCCATAGTCCGCCAGGGGTTGAAACCCCTGCCTCAAAGCTAAAGTCCTCTTAAGAGGACTGCAAGAATGAATGATTAAATTACTTCTTCAGTCGGTTTCAACCTTTGCGCTTACTGTTACCGAGAAGCTCAAAATATCATCAATGATTAAATTACTTCTTCAGTCGGTTTCAACCGACTTTAGCTATGAGACAGGGGTTTCAACCCCTGGCGGACTGGCGGACTGGCGGATAACAGATGCGTCGCTAGCCGCTAAACAAATGGGTCATGTTTCAACCCCTGGCGGACTGGCGGACTGGCGGATAACTGGCAGATCACTAATTCCTCAAATTCTTTTGCCCCCACCGCCCAATTAAATGTTTCAACCCCTAGCGGACTGGCGAATAACTAATTCCCAATTACTAATCTCCTACAAACCATCAAAATTATGAATGATTTTGATTACATTTCGATCGCAACTCTCAACCAGTATTCTTACTGTCCTCACCGCTGCTGGCGGATGTCTTGTGCGGGACAATTCACGGATAATCAGTTTACCATTGAAGGGACAAGTTTGCACGATCGCGTTCACACGATGGGCGAGATTAATCGCGATGAAACTTGGCAGGTTCGGGCGATTTGGCTGAAATCTGAGAAGTATAAGCTGATTGGGAAATCGGATTTGATTGAATCAACCGATGGTGAATTCTATCCCGTTGAGTACAAGCGCGGGCGGAAGGGGGAATGGGATAATGATGAGTTGCAAGTTTGCGCGCAAGCCCTGTGTTTGGAAGAGATGACGGGGAAAACAATTGCGACTGGATACGTATATTACGCGCAGTCGCATCAGCGGCAATTAGTCGAGATTTCTGAGGGTTTGAGACAGGAGGCGATCGCAACTATTGAAAAAGTCGGTGCTCTTTGGCGATCGGGAAATATCCCTTTACCAGTTTACACCTCTCGGTGTAAGGGATGCAGTCTTTTTTCCCAATGTCTGCCCCAAGCTGCCGCCAAAGTCAACCGCTATCAAGAAGCAAGTTAATCTGCAAATAGGAGATTTCACAATGGGAACAGTTTACATTACTCAAGAAGATGCTTTTATTGGCAAAGTGGATGAACGTCTGACGGTTAAAGCTGATAAAAAAAATCTCTTGGACGTGCCATTAATTAAGATTGATGGCGTTGTTGCATTGGGACGCGCTACAGTTTCGCCGGCTGTGGTTGTGGAACTGTTGGAACGTCACATTCCTTTGAGTTTTTTGACAGTAAACGGACGTTATTTGGGGAGGTTGGAACCGGAGATGACGAAAAATATCTTTGTGCGAAAAGCTCAGTGGCAAGCGGCTGGGGAATCGGAACAGGCGGTGCATTTAGTTAGGGGTTTTGTACGGGGAAAACTCAAGAATTACCGCAATACTTTGTTAGAGTGTCAGCGCAAATATTCTCCCCAGGATTTGGAAAAGCCCATCGCCCACTTGAAACAAGTCATCGCCTCTATTGAGAAAACTTCGAGTATTAATTCTCTGCGAGGATTAGAGGGGGCGGGTAGTGCGACTTATTTTGGCTGCTTCAATCGGCTGATTCGCGTGCCGGAATTTAGCTTTGAAGTTCGCCGCCGCCGTCCGCCTACAGATCCGGTAAACTCTCTGTTAAGTTTGGGATATTCTCTGCTGCGGCACGATGTTCAAAGTGCAGTGAATATTGTGGGATTCGATCCGTATTTGGGATATTTGCATTTTGAGCGCTATGGGCGTCCTTCCTTAGCGCTGGATTTGATGGAAGAATTTCGACCTTTGGTAGTTGATGCTGTAGTGTTGACGGCGCTCAATTTGCAGAAAGTTTCCCCTAGCGATTTTACCGCAGAACCGTTAAGTGGCGCGGTTTCTTTGACCAAAGAAGCGCTGCACAATTTTTTGCGACTTTACGAACAAAAGAAACAGTCAAAGTTCAAGCATCCAGTGATGGAAAAGTTGTGTACTTATCAAGAAGCTTTTGAAATTCAAGGGCGGTTGATGGCTAAGTATTTGATGGGTGAAGTTGATAAGTATCCGCCTTTGGTTCTGAAATAGGGAGGGCAATAAAGTTATGTTTGTTTTGGTTTGCTACGATATATCAGAGGACAAGCGCCGCACTAAGATTCACCAGATTCTCAAGTCTTATGGGGAATGGAAGCAGTATTCGGTGTTTCATTGCGACGTGACGGATACTGAGTATGCCCGGATGCGCCAACGTCTGAGTAGGGTGATTAAGCCTGAAGAAGACAGCATCCTGTTTCACTATTTGTGTGCTTGCTGTCATGGCAAGATCGAGCGGATTGGCGGCCGGGCACCGCTGGATACTACGATTTTTATGGTTTGATTTTGCGTCTGGCTGTAGGTGTTGAACGGAGGGGGTGAATTTTAATGGCCAAGAGCTTTACCAGGACTGGGTTTGCGGTGGTTTGTACCTCATGCGGGTCAGACGCAAATGCTGAAAGCTTTACTGGGAGAGAGTTTGAGGTCTATGTGATTTTTGCCCCCTTGACGGGGCGATCGCTGAAACGGTATATTGATTGCAATCAGACGCAACTGAACCTTGAAAACCTTATATTTCAAGCCTCCCAGACCCCGGCGGCCGGAAACAACCTAAAACCCTATCAGGGATTGAAACTAAGGTGATTTATTCAATCCGTCGGAATCCTGGGCCGGAAACAACCTAAAACCCTATCAGGGATTGAAACCAAGCGTATCAAGAAGGCTGGCAAGGGTAAAGACACCAGCCGGAAACAACCTAAAACCCTATCAGGGATTGAAACTGCCATCAGGAGTTACAACATCATACATACCATAAGGGCCGGAAACAACCTAAAACCCTATCAGGGATTGAAACGAGTACACTAAACACCAATTTGAGAACGGGTTTGCCGGAAACAACCTAAAACCCTATCAGGGATTGAAACAAAATTGGAGATAAGACAAGAGCATTATCAACAGCCGGAAACAACCTAAAACCCTATCAGGGATTGAAACCCGCTGTCTATGCTTGTTAAAATTTTGGCTAACGCCGGAAACAACCTAAAACCCTATCAGGGATTGAAACAGTGACCAATCATTAGTCACTGACCAGTACCTTGCCGGAAACAACCTAAAACCCTATCAGGGATTGAAACATTTGCTACTAAGAAAACTAAGCTGCTCAAATTCAGCCGGAAACAACCTAAAACCCTATCAGGGATTGAAACTACCATCATCCCCTAGCTCAACTAATCCATCCTGCCGGAAACAACCTAAAACCCTATCAGGGATTGAAACATTGGCATAACCCTCTTCTAAATCACCGCCGGATAGGCCGGAAACAACCTAAAACCCTATCAGGGATTGAAACGCAACCCCGGTCTAATCGAGTCTGAAATTAGCGCCGGAAACAACCTAAAACCCTATCAGGGATTGAAACCGATACCCGCCGTAGGACGCTCGCACACCGATTCAAGCCGGAAACAACCTAAAACCCTATCAGGGATTGAAACGCATGACATTGTGGATGTAGAGGTATTGGTAGAGCCGGAAACAACCTAAAACCCTATCAGGGATTGAAACCTCCCAGCTATCCATCTCCTTACTCATCTCTTGGGCTAGAAACAAGTTTACTTCCAACACTTGTCACAGCACAGGTGGTGGTCATAGATAATCTCACATTTGATAAAAGTGGTCGGATTCAGGAATTGATTCAAACAGCAGGGTGTAGACTATTATATTTACCCCCATACTCTCCAGAGTTTAACAAAATTGAACAAAGAAGAGTCTTGGCTAAAAAGTCAAATTCGTAAACACCTCGATCAGTTTGATTGCTTGCGTTTTGGCAATTCTTGGATGTCTTGCGCCTTGCATCCTAACACGGGCAGTTGCTATATGTGATTTCCCAGATTATTCAATTGAAAAAATACCAAAATTATGACCAATCAAACAACTTCTCCACTCCTACTGAGTCCCTTCAAAATCGGAGATTTACCCTTAAAAAATCGGGTAGTCATGGCACCCCTAACGAGAGCTAGAGCCGGTGAAACGCGGATGCCAAACGCCTTGATGGCAGAGTATTACACTCAGCGAGCCTCCGCTGGTTTAATCATTACAGAAGCCACAGTGGTTTCTACTCAAGCTAATGGTTGGCTCAATACGCCCGGTATTTATTCAGACGAGCAAGGCGAAGCTTGGAAACAAATTGTGACTGCGGTTCATGCCCGCGAAACACCGATTTTCATGCAGCTTTGGCACTGCGGACGAGCTTCCCACAGCAGTTTTCATGAAAACAATCAATTGCCAGTTGCAGCCTCTGCCATCAAAATAAACGGAGAAGGCATTCATACCCCTGTGGGCAAACAACCCTACGAAACCCCCCGCGCTCTAGAAACAGATGAAATCTCCCTGGTTGTAGAAGATTATCGCAAGGCGGCCGAACGAGCCAAAATGGCAGGTTTTGACGGTGTAGAAATTCACGCGGCCAACGGCTATCTCATTGACACATTCCTGCAAACCAAAACCAATCACCGCACAGATTCCTATGGCGGCACAGTTAAAAACCGTTACCGTTTTCTTAAGGAAATTGTCGAGGCGATTATCACAGTATTTCCGGCAAACAAAGTAGGAGTTAGACTTTCTCCCAACGGTGTTTTCAATGATATGGGTTCTCCCGAATATCGCGAAGATTTTCTGTATTTCGCGGGGCAGTTAAATGCCTATGATTTAGCTTACCTTCACTTGGTGGACGGTTTGGCTTTTGGCTTTCATGAATTGGGAACGCCGATGATGATAGCAGAGTTTCGCGATGTGTTTGCAGGGCCGCTCGTCGGCAACTGCGGATATACTCAAGAACAGGCTGAAACGGCCCTGAGCAGCCAAGTTGCGGATTTAATTGCTTTTGGTCGGGATTTTATCAGCAATCCCGATTTGGTAGAGCGTTTTACTAATGGTTGGCCGCTCAATCCGCCTGCTGAAGTCGGCGTCTGGTATTCTTTTGGGCCTGAAGGTTATATCGATTTCCCTACCTATCAGGAACCAGCAGCTATTTCTTAATTGAGTTGGTTGGGGCGGGTTTATCAATAAATACCGAGTACGTGCATCATATATAATGGTGAACCCGCCCCTAAAAGATTTACGGTTAATTTCTCAAAATAGGAGTCGGAGTTGGAGCTATATTTAATTTTCATCGCCCGTTGAGAGCGAGCATCTCCTATTTGTAAAAACACTTCTTCTGCCTCCTGCCTCCTGGCTTCTGCCTCCTGCCTCCTGCCTCCTGTCTCCGGCCTCCAATTTCTAGCTTGGCTGCAAAACTGAGAGGCTCCCAGTTGAGATCGAGAACGTTTCCCCATATCCTAATAACCATAGGGTACTTCTAAACATCCAAGCTGCTAGCTCAGCGTTTGAGTGCCTGAAAAAA
Organism: Microcoleus sp. K5-D4; assembly: GCF_036704575.1. Classification (NCBI taxonomy): domain Bacteria; kingdom Bacillati; phylum Cyanobacteriota; class Cyanophyceae; order Oscillatoriales; family Microcoleaceae; genus Microcoleus; species Microcoleus sp. K5-D4. The sequence continues at coordinate 5,098 of NZ_JAUBSD010000126.1, read as the reverse complement.
ATCAATAGCGGAAGCGCTTTTAACAAGATGGCACAAAATCACAAATCAACGGTTATCATTACCGGCGCTTCCTCCGGCGTCGGTTTGTACGGCGCGAAAGCTCTCGCAGACAAAGGATGGCACGTAGTCATGGCCTGTCGGGACGTGCGGAAAGCCGGAGACGCCGCCCGCGAGTTGGGCATACCTGAAGGCAGTTTCTCCATCATGGAGATTGACTTGGGCGATTTGGAGAGCGTGCGCCGGTTTGCTCGCGCATTTAAGGCCAGCGGCAGGCCTCTGGACGCTTTGGTGTGCAACGCCGCCATTTATATGCCTTTGATTAAGGAACCGCTGCGGAGCCCGGAGGGTTACGAGTTGACGATGACTACCAATCACCTGGGTCATTTCCTGCTGTGCAACCTGATGATGGAAAATATGAAGCCTTCCTATTATTCCGATGCGAGAATCGTGATTTTGGGAACCGTGACTCACAATCCAGACGAGTTGGGCGGGAAGATTCCGCCGCGCCCGGATTTGGGCAATTTTGAGGGTTTTGAAGCGGGTTTCAAAGACCCGATTTCGATGGCTGACGGCAAGAAGTTTGAACCGGTCAAGGCTTACAAAGATAGCAAAGTTTGCAACGTGCTGACGATGCGGGAATTGCACCGCCGTTTTCATGAATCCACGGGGATTACTTTCACTTCGCTGTATCCGGGATGCGTTGCTGATACGCCGCTGTTCCGCAACCACTATCCTTTGTTTCAGAAGCTGTTCCCGCTGTTTCAGAAGAATATCACCGGCGGTTATGTGTCTCAGGAGTTGGCGGGGGAAAGGCTGGCGATGGTGGTTGCCGATCCCGAATACAAGCAATCTGGGGCTTATTGGAGTTGGGGGAATCGCCAGAAAAAAGATGGTAAGTCTTTTGTGCAAAAGGTTTCTCCCCAGGCCCGCGATGATGAAAAAGGCGAGCGGATGTGGGAGTTGAGCGCTAAGTTGGTGGGATTGACTGATGGGGCTCAAATGGGTGCTGCAGCTAGTGCGGGCCGCTCTGCATAATTCAAAGTTACAAATCCCCTCGATCGGGCTTGGCAGTTGAAACGGCGTCTACGCACAGGATGTGGGTAGACGCGGACTCAATAATAAAGGGGGTATTAAAGTTGGATTTGGTATGATGCACCAAAATTAAAGAAACCGGGTTTTTTAGTGGCTCTGCAGGCTGTAACTCACATCTTGCACTATTATTAAGAACAGGCAAAATGCCTGTTTCACAAGAAAATTCATCTCTTGTGGAACAGGCATCTTGCCTTTTCATAAAAAGATTATTGAGAAGGGTGCCATATCTCAGTTGTAGCGCGTCTTTTCGGACACAACCCGGTTTCTGGTTTACCCTGGCGTGCAGGACTGTTCTGGTTGCGCCATTAGCATGAAAGCGTAGGTTTTGCAACAAAAAAAATTGGTTTTTTTTACCGTTTACGATCGACTTACACGATATTTTTTCGGATAAGAACCCGTTTGATGCGTAAGTCTTGGGAAGTGAACAGCCGTCGATCAACCTTTTGGTTTGTAGCGTCGCCGAAACTGTTGGCTGCGTCGGCTGTTTCCTTTTTTGCTGTTAAGATTGATTTTTACTTGAGGGTGCTCACTTCCTGAAAATATTTTCCCCCACTTAAGCGAGATAATAATTAGATCCTATGGCTTGTCGCTCACAAAAAATATTTTTACTCGCTGGAATTTTTGGGTTAGTTTGGCTGGGAAAACCAGCGAAAACATCCGCTAGCTCCGTTGAAATTTTGACCTCAAATGTTGAGGATTTGGCAGCAGTCAGCAGCGGAGGCGATCGAGCATTAGCCCCCAACGATACCACTTTTGACAAAGGCGAAGACTTGCCGATAAAAGACGAGGAAACGCAGTTACCCACAGAGTCAGAACGATCGGTGGCGGCGGAAACTCCCGACTTACCGCCGTCTGCGGCAAATTCAGTCGATGTGAAATCTGACACCATTCTCAAGAACAGGCAAGATGCCTGTTCCACAGGGAGTGAGTTTTCTTGTGGGGTGGGCATCCTGCCCGCCCGTAAAAGGCTTATTGACAATGGTGCCACATCTCAGACCGATCGCACTTTCAGCACAAAAACTCAAGAAACCGAGCTTTTTAACTCAGATCAAAAGCTAGAAGAAAATATTGACCGACAAAAAATTGATTTGGGTATCGATCGAGCCTCGCATCTGGCCCAACTGCCCAACCCAATTCTGCCGCGAGAACCCGAATTACCAGCTCCTGAGCCGCCGCAACCGCCTGCGCCGTCTCCCCTCCAACCCACCCAGCCAACGCCCGTTGAAAGCGAAATTAGACCAGGTATTCCAGGTACAATTAAGGTCGCTGGCTTTGAATTTGAGGGCAACACAGCTTTTAGCGATCGCGAACTCGCAGAAGTTACACAACAGTTTGCGGGCCGGGAAATCACCTTTGCCGAACTGATCGCAGCCGAAGCAGCCGTCACTCAAAAATATGTAGCGGCAGGATACCTCAATTCCGGCGCTGTAATTCTCGCCAACCAAAGCTTTCCGAGAGACGGAGGTGTGGTGAAAATTCGGATTGTAGAAGGCGGATTAGATGAAATTGTGATTACTGGAAACAGGCGCTTAAATTCCAATTACGTGCGATCGCGCCTTGAGCGCGCCACCAGACGCCCTCTGAATCGCGATCGTCTGCTAGAAGCCTTGCAATTGCTGCAACTCGACCCCTTAATTGGCAATATTTCCGCCGAATTGCAAGCCGGAAGCCGCCCGGAAAACAGCCGTTTAGAAGTGCGGGTAAAAGAAGCAGACAGCTTTAACGGTGAAGTGTTCGCAGACAACAACCGATCGCCCAGCGTCGGCAGTTTTCGGCGCGGTGTTCGCATCAATCAAGCAAATTTGCTCGGTTTGGGCGACGGACTAGAGGTATCTTATGCTAACACCGACGGCAGCAATGAATTCAACGGCAGCTACACAGTCCCCGTCAACGCGCGCAACGGCACGATTGGGTTCGCTGCGAGTGCTGCTAGCACCAACATCATCGAGGAACCGTTTGATGCTGCTGAAATTGAGGGGAAATCGCGGACTTACGAGTTAACTTACCGCCAGCCGATTGTCGAAAAGCCCGATCGCACTTTGGCTTTGGGACTGAGTTTTTCGCGACAAGAAAGCGACACATTCCTGTCGGGGGAACGATTTGCGCTTTCGGCGGGAGCAAATGAGCGCGGCGAAACCCGGGTTTCGGCTGTGCGCTTTTTTCAAGAATACGTGCAGCGGAGTTCCAACCAAGTGTTCGCGGCGCGATCGCAATTCTCCCTCGGCACTAATTTGTTCGGCGCTACTGCGAACGATAGCGGGCCCGACAGCCGCTTTTTGGCGTGGCGCGGACAAGCCCAGTACGTGCGGCTGCTAGCGCCAGAAACCTTGCTGATAGTGCGTTCCGATATTCAATTAGCCGATCGCCCCCTGCTTTCCCTAGAACAAATTGGGATCGGCGGCGTTCAAAGCGTTCGCGGATACCGCCAAGATTTGCTGTTAACTGATAGCGGTGCGATCGCGTCTGCAGAAGTCCGAATCCCGGTTTGGCGTGTCCCGGAAGTCGAAGGATTGTTACAAATCGCTCCGTTTATCGATTTTGGGGTAGGGTGGAACCAGTCGGAGGAAAAGCCGAATCCTGAGTCGGATAAACTGCTGGGTGCGGGTTTGGGGCTGGTTTGGCAGATGGGCGATCGGTTGAATGTGCGTTTAGACTACGGTATTCCTTTGATCAATGCTCGATCGGGCGATCGAACTTTGCAGGAAAAAGGCTTATACTTTCGGATTAATTACTTTGCTTTCTAAATTTTAAGTTGGGTTGAGTGCGATCGAACCCTACGGTTCGCTTCGCCCAACACTTTCATCTTTAGCGCTGACCGTCAAATTTTATTAAGTGGCGGCCTCGATCGCACGATTAAGCTGTGGGATGTCGCAACCGGATGTTGTATTAGGACGTTGATGGGCGATCGGCTGTATGAAGGCATGAATATTCAAGGTATAACGGAATTGACGAACGCTCAAAAAGCTACATTGAAAGTGTTAGGGGCTTTGAGCTGAGTGAGACTATGTTTGACAGCTTAAAGGTAGTTTATCCACTACTTTATCAATAATCCCATACCCCTTAGCTTCCTGGGCAGACATGACAAAATCTTGAGCGGTATCGACTAGGATTCGCTGCAAGGGTTGACCAGTAAGATTTGCTAATAGCTGAGTGAGTTGTCTTTTCAAATGGAGAATTTCTTTTTCCTGATTTTTAATATCTCTGGCCTGCCCCTGAACACCTGCAAAAGGTTGATGAATCATAATTCGCGTGTGACGTAAGGCAAAACGTTTTCCCTTTGTACCTCCAGCCAACAGTAGACTTCCCATAGAAGCCGACAGACCCATACCGAGTGTTACAACATCGGAGCGAAGGGATTGCATAGTATCATATATAGCCATACCCGATGCTACTGAACCCCCAGGGGAATTTATGTATAGATAAATATCTTTTCCTGGTGCTTGAGAATCTAGGTAAAGCAATTGAGCTACAACCGTCCTTGCCAAATCATCATTTATAGGTTGACTAATGATTACAATCCTTTTCTTAAGTAGTCCCTCAATAGTTTTCTTATCCGAATTACAGATAGCTCTGTTTGTAGTAGAGGTATTTGGAGCCTGAGCTAGTTCTAAACTTATTTCACCCCGCTTTAAAATATCACCCATAGCTCTATCAGGATTGAAAACAATAACAATACCCGTAAAAATGGGAGAGGAAAATAAAAGAAAGTATCTAAAATGCTTCTTCTTAATTAAGCTGCTCATAGTGCAAAACCTTTTGAAATTATCAACGTTGAGTCCATCCCAGTCATTTTTTAGCCATAACAGTTGACTATTTTGTGTATTCTTGCAGTTTTTGGAATCTCTTGTGCCTGCTAATTCATTGGAATAATGCAGCCTAACGCCCAAGCTCACCCGCACCCGGAAGCGCCGCCGTTCGTGCCTCACTCTGGCGCTTCCGGGTGTCGGTGTGCAGCGCCTTGTTGTGCCGTTGTCTTTTGATAAGATGCGCTTAGCTGCCCTTGAGC
>NZ_JAUBSD010000125.1:0-15202 GCF_036704575.1 Microcoleus sp. K5-D4 | reverse complement strand
TTAATTGGGTCAACAGGTAAAAGATGAGTAATTTGACTCATTGACAATAGTGCTTTTAGCTTAACTTGTGAGTAATGCCCTTAAGAAGACCCACTTTGAGCGGAATCTTGTCCCCCCCTTATTAAGGGGGGCTAGGGGGGATCTGATTCTACGGGGCCTCATAAAAAATTGGTATAAGAACTTGAGTTTTTTCTTAATTCCCCCAAAGTCCGAGAACGAATTTCCTGACTACAAACTTATAAGGGTTATTTGACAGGTTCCGAGCCCAGTCACAACTCAAAACAGAAACTCTTTTGTATTCCGCTTCCCGATTGTTAATTTAAACTCCTTATTTCCCCAGATTGATTTTCTAAGCACAATTGGGTTATAGCCGCCGCCGGTATTGGTTTGCTAAAGAAGTAACCCTGACCCATATCGCACTTATGCGAGTGCAAAAACGCCAACTGTTCTGCTGTTTCCACTCCCTCAGCAATCACCTGTAAATTCAGGCCCTGTCCCAAGGCGATCGCCAGTTTCACAATAGTAGCACCGTTGCTGCCGGTCACCAAATCTGCCACGAAGGATTTGTCTATTTTTAAATTATTGAGCGGAAAGTTTTTCAGAGACCATAGCGAAGAATAACCGGTGCCAAAATCGTCCAGAGAAATGTGAATTCCCATGTCCTGCAACTGCTGCAATACCGACACCGTAAAGCTCACATCTGTCATGGCAATGCTCTCGGTAATTTCTATTTCTAAATATTCGGGATTTAACTTAGTTTCTGATAAAATTTCAGCGATGGTTTGTACCGTGTGAGGTTGCAGAAACTGGCGGGCTGATAAATTCACCGCTATCCGCATCGGCGGCAATCCCAGTAACTGCCACGCTCGATTTTGCAAGCAAGCAGTCCGCATCACCCATTCGTCAATTTGGCAGATTAATCCTGTTTCCTCAGCTAAGGGAATAAATCGATCGGGAGGAATCAAACCGCGTTCGGGATGTTCCCAGCGAATCAGAGCTTCCATGCCGACTATTTTGCCAGTATTTAAATTAATTTGCGGTTGATAGTACAGGACAAACTCAGATTTTTTTAGAGCTTTGTAAAGATGATTTTCTAAGTTAAGATCCTCGGAGACTTTACTGCCGATCGCCTGCGTGTAAAACTGATAATTATTGCGACCTTTCTGTTTAGCTTTGTACATCGCAGCATCAGCATTTTTCAGCAAAGTTTCTGCATCTTCTCCGTCATAAGGAGCCAAAGCAATTCCCAAGCTAGCCTTAATATAAAGTTCCAGACCCTCAAAATCAAAAGGGCCGCTTAAACTCTGGATAATTAGCTGGCAAATCTTAGTTGCTTCCTCCGGGCTGTTGATATTGTACAGCAGCACAGTAAATTCATCTCCGCCCCAACGAGCCATCGAATCGCCCACGCGCAAACAGTTAGTCAAACGCCGAGATACACTTTGCAGCAACAAATCGCCCACGGGATGACCGAGAGTATCGTTAACATTTTTAAATCTATCTAAATCTAGAAAGATTACCGCCAGCATTTCTCCATTTTGGTGAGCGCTAGCTAAAGCTAAAGACAGCCTTTCATTAAACAGTAATCTATTAGGTAAACCGGTTAATGGGTCGTGAGAAGCTTGGTGTCGGATCATCGCCTCGACGCGCCTCTGCATTGCAGCCATGTACAGGTGAGTTCCTAAAGATTGTGCTAGCTTCTGTTCCTCGCTAGTCCATTTTTGAGCTTCGCCTGTTTTGATTTCTTTCCAAGCTGCAAAGGACTGTCGGGGACGATCGTTCCGGGCGTCCGAACTGCAACGGCCCGCCCACAAAATTTCGGTTTTTATGGGGCTGCGAAAAACGGTGAGACAGCCGATGCACTGTTGGCGGTATTGCAGCGGTACTGCCAAAAATGAGCGAATGGAAGCTGCGAATAAATTTGCAGATACAGATTTGAGTTGAGGTTCTTTAGAAATATCGGAAATCGCGTACAAGTGCGGTACGAGAAAACTGGAAATATTGGTGTCAATTGAACTGTAATGCTGGGAATAGAGATTTTCAAACATACCTAATTGGCTGGTATGATTAGCAGTTTGTGCTGGATCGTCTTGGTTTGCCCTCCCCATAATCTGCTGCCAAAATGGGCTGAGTTCAAGGTCGATGTCCGCGGGCTGCTGGCCACAGGTATAAAGCAAAGCAGGTCTATCGCCAAACTCGGCTGCAATGTAGAGTCGCCCTCCTGAACCACGCAAATGCTTGACAGTTTGTTCGAGAACTGCTTTCCGAATTTCGTTTAGTTCCAGAGGAGAATGCAGCAAACTGGTTATTTGGTTGATAACGGCTTCGTCACGCGCTTGCTGTCTAGCTTGACTCAGGAGAAAAGATTGGGCGATCGCAATTGAAAGTTGATCTACAAGCAACTGCACCATTTTCAATTCTCGATCGCTAAATCGTTTCGGTTGGCTATGGTGAGACACCAACAGCCCCCAAAGGTGATTTTGATGCAAAATCGGCACTGTCAGAGAAGAACGTGCCCCCATAGCCTTCAGATATTCAGCGTGACAGGGGTCTACAGGACGATAGCTAATATCTTCAACTGCTAAAGTTTTGCCGGTTTCGGGACAATCTAACCGATTAATTGTTTGATGCTTCAATTCCACATCTACAATCACTCGCTGCCGCGCTTTGAGAAACATTTCCCGAGCACTATTGGGAATGTCGCCTGGTGGAAAGCGCAAACCCAGCATAGAGGGCAATTTGTCGCCGTTGATGGACTCAGCAATAACCTCACCACTACCATCGGCCTCAAAGCGATAAACTTTTACTCGATCGCTCTCTAAAAAGCTGCGGATTTCTAGGGCAGTTGTCGTCAAAATCTCTTGTAGTTCTAAAGAGTTGCGGATGCGATTAGTAATTCGATTGAGTAAAATTTCTTGTTCTAAAGTCGATCGTGACATTTGTCTAAGTTTTGTGCGGGCCATGCCTTTTGATCTCCCGGGCTGTTGACAGCATTTTTGCGAGCCACAGTCTTAACTTGCCCTGTATTATACATTACAACACTTTCGCTCCGTCTTGGGGCTTGACCCAACCCAAGAGTGAGAAACTCGGTTTCTGGGAATATTTCGGCTTTTTCGACAAATTTCGGTGATCAACCGGGTTTTTAACAGCACTTACAAGGCAAGGAAAGAGCGATCTGACAAGTAGTGAGGCCGAAAGTCCGATCGAGTTTGATCAGGACTCAAGTCCTCACTACAAAGCAATTGCACAGCTACAAGACAAAAGCTATAGAGAAACCGGCTTGACCAACCAGTATTGTTTCCTCTGGAGGAAGAATACTGGTTGGTCAACCCGGCAGGTAAGTATTTATACCTTAAAAGGTATCGTTAAGCCGACTCCCAAATTCCCCGAATTCTGTCCGGCAAAAAGCCAGCTATTTCCTGAATTCGCTCCTCGGACAGCTCATCCTTCGTTGCCGAAAATACAGCGGCGATCGCAGTTTCCGGTTTTACTCCTGAAGGAAGTGAGCCTTCTAGTTCCACCCTCCGTGCAAACAAATTGCCATCGATCCCCGCAGGTGCAGGCGGGCCGGTCAAAGGCTGACGTATCCGGCTGAGCAATCCCACCAGCGGATTGGTATCTTTCCAGAGGTCTGCTATTTCTTGTTGCAGGGTTTTGTCATCCGTAGGCAAAACTTCTTTGTGCAATTCAGATTCCACGTGCTCGATAGCGTCTTTTGTCATCACGTCGCGCATGACCCGGTACACTACTTCGGTAATGTCGCGGGCATCAAAAATATCCTCCAAGTGACCGTTTACCATCACTTTTTCCAAAAACGGCATATCCTTTGAAGCGATAGGAACTGCCGATCCTTCCTGGTGGAGCGAGCTCGGAGGATTCGTCTCCATTTTGTGTAACAGTTTGCGGCCTTTTTCTGTTAACTCAGCTCCTCCATAAGGCTCGTCACTAACCTGAGCTTTGATAAATTCCCTTTGGTTGAGGTAGTCGAAATGACCGCGCAATTCCGCTTCCGCCACCTGGTGACCGACATATTCTTCCGCTGCATTCCTAATTTCCGACTCTCCCCTGCCGTTGCCGCTGCCAATCTTTTTGAGCAAAATGTAAGTCAGGTCGTCTCTGATTGGAATTGTCATTAAAACCTCCTAGGTTAATATCCGGTAAAGCTCATGTAAAAACTGAATTTTTTTACTGGCTTAAATTGTGATGATTACTACTTAAAAACATTGAAGTATAAAGTAGAGTAATCAAGTATCTCTCAGCAGGTGGAAGTTATTAAAATTAAGTAGCGGTTAGAATCTTCCTTTAGGTAGATCCTTGTATGGGAACCCATGTTTACTGTGGTTAATATCCTAAAAAGCTGTCGCCACTATTCAATGCTATTAATCGAGGATGCTTTATTGGTAAGATTTTTCGTATTTATTGCGTATTTTTACCAAGGCTGACGCACCAAGAGGGCCTCAGTTGGAAATTTGCGCTGACAGAGGTAGAATTAAGCAGAGGCTATGGGGTTAATTAAAACTGCGGTCGTTTTGCTCGCAGCTCGTAGCGAGATTGTATCGGCTTAGACCAAAAACTGGTCATGGGAGAGCTACAAATACGAGCCAATCTGTTTCAAGTGCCGCAGCGCCACTTGAAGAATGCCTCGGGGACAACTTTTTTGATCGTTTCGATCGGCATTTATGAACTACCTTCAGTGGGACAATAAAGTGGAATCCTCGTCTTTCATTAGCAGTCAACCCCCGGTTGAGAAGCGTCCTTTAGTATTGGCGGTAGACGACAATCCGGACAACTTAGAACTGCTGACACAAATACTCGATTTATTCGGCTGCGAGTGCGTGGGAGCAGTTGACGGGTACGCAGCTCTTTCTGCCGCAGTCGATCGATCTCCCGACTTAATCGTACTCGACATTTGCCTGCCGGATATAGACGGTATGGAAGTAGTAAAGCGCGTCCAACAAAACCCCGCTATCAGACATATTCCGATTGTTGCTGTCACAGCACTAGCAAAACCAGAAGACCGCGCTCGAATTCTCCAAGCAGGCTGCGTGGAATACCTTTCCAAACCTTTTAACATCAAAGATTTAGAAAGAGTTATCCGCCAGCACCTCAACTCTCAAATGCTTTTGGTTGAGTTTTAGATTTATAATTAGAATCACGAACTTGAGGCGCAGAGTCCAAAATTGCGATCGTTCCAGTGCGGCCTGTCTCCAAGGTCGCATCGCGGAGCAAATCAGTGACTCCCACGCCCAACACCTTTTGGATTAATTCTTTTAGTGGCAATTCCAGAACTGATTCTAATTGTGTTCGCACCTGCAAAGCCAAATCTTCCTGACCGTTCTGAGCCAGCAGTTTTTCGGGTTGAGTAAGCCCATTTTCGACAACAATTATCAATTTGTTATCCAAAAGATTGCAGAGCGCCTGACTCGTTGGGTGTCCGAGTTGAGAGCGGTACAAAGCTTGAATTCCCTGCGAAAGAGTCCGTTCTAATTTCCCCCGAGTAGGTTCTAAGGTTTCCCCTGTCATATTTTTTATTTAAACCATGATAGATAAAAAATACAGTTAGCAGTTAACAGTTAGCAGTTAAGTTAACAGTTAACTGCTAACTGCTAACTGTTAGAAATAACCGTCGCGTTATCCGACAGTAACTTCATTAGTTTCCACCCCAGTTGCACCCTTAACGCCTTTAGCAATTGTCACCAACTTGTTGACAATTTCCTGACTGGGAACTGTACCTTTGAGAACCACCGTAGTGCCAAGTTGAGCCACATAAACAGTCTCAATATCCGCAACATCAGGATTTGCATCGAAAGCCTGAGCAACCCGTTTAGCTAAACCGCTTTGATCGTATTCTCCGTTCAAGCCCATGCGTTCCGGCGGGATTGTCTGAGCGCTCGCAGCAGGTTGAGCTTGAGCTTGAGATTGAGCTACAGGTGCTTGGTAAGCAGGAGCGTCAACTGTTTCTTGATTTTCAAGTTTTTCTAAACCAAACAATCTTTTTAGCCAGCCCATAGAGTTTGTCCTCCGACAAAGTTTGTGTTAATTGACGTGTTAATTCACGGTTGGCAAGTCGCCCTGTAATTGTTATTCTCAATACCAGGAATTACGATCGCACTCTTGGATGCAGAAACAGAGTTTTTTTACAAAAAAGTATCGTTACAGCCATCCACCTAGGTAGAAAAACCCAGTTTGTTGAGTTTGGTGCGTCCATCCTAAATACAATTTACTGTTGTACAACTACGCCGATCATCTGCCTGGAGACATAATTCTCCGGCTCTCAAACAAATACTTGCGCTGACCATTCCGGCAAATCAAACTTAAACCCTTCTTCCCCAACTTCTACTATTTTGTTATACATCCACTCGTGCCAACTTCCCCCAGCCGGAAACTTAGGAATACTGTTACCAGATAGAGAAGTAGCCGAAAAATTAGCGACAACTACTGCTCGCGTTACCTCATCGCTCCAGCGGTAGTAAGCCAGCACTTTGGCTTCTGGATTTTAGTGGATAAATTCAATATTTTCGGTATAAAGTGTCGGCAAATATTGCCGCCGAATCACGTGTTTGTAGTATTCCAATAACTCATGATTTGGCTAATTTTTCAACAAAGACAATGGCAGTTTATTCGGCTGGTTGGGAGTTTACCGAAGCGATGAGTTCTGGAAGTTCGGCAATGTGTTATGCTATGTTATAAAATGGCTTGTCGCCGGCGTTTTTTTTCGCTTCACGAGTTATCCAGTGTAGGAAATCTCGATTGTCCAACTGTCGCACAGCATCCTAGCGAATCCCGTCGATATGATATTCTTGAATCCAGAAATTAACGACATCGCCGATGAATTTCCAAGCGGGACAAATGCCGAGTTTTGGGTCGAAGTTTTCGTAGTTAAACTCCGGGCCCCAGTAGTTAGCGGGATCTTGGGGATAGTGTTTGTCGCGGTAGTACCAATAATTGCGATCGATTAGCAATAAGGGACATTCTTCATCGCAGTGGTTGTAAATCCCGTCCAGAATCACCCGAATTCCCCGTCCGTGGCACTCGTCAATCAATTGCTTCAAATCTGCGGTTGCACCGTAGCTGGACTCTACGGCAAAGAAATCGCGGACTTTGTAACCCCAGCTATAATCGCCCGGATATTCATTAACTGGCATTAGTTCGATCGCATTTATGCCCAAATCACACAGATAATCTCATTTCTCCCTCACCTGCTGGAATTTACCCCCACTGTCGGAACCATCCGGCCCGGAAAAATCAGCAACGTGCATTTCGTAAACGACTAATTCTTGATTATTGGGGAGTTCTTTGTCGTCGTCCTGCCAAAAATAGGTATCAATAATTCGCGCGCCTGCTTTGATGCGAACTGTACTTGTAGGAGTAGTGCGGTCAATTTCAGTGGCGTAGAGGTCATTGACTTCTACCCATTCGTGCGATTCAAAACAGGGAGTTTGCGACTGAACTCGGAATTTGTATTGATAAATACCGTCTTCTAACTTAATGTTAGTGCGGAAATAACCTTTGTCATCTTTTTCTAAGGGAATTTCCGTCCATTTGGAAAAAGAGCCGAGCATTGTAGCTGCTTTGTTGTTCGCAGCGAAGAGTTTGAATTCAATTGCAGCGGCCATGAATAGTTTGTTTGCAGAATTTATAACTGTGATTAGTATTGATTTTTACCATTTTGCAAATCTGTCGCCATCGTTCTTAAGACTTAAACCTGTAAGTTTTATGTTGTAAGGTGCTTGGGGGCGCAGCCGGAGGATTTAGTAGTGCGAACCCTAGCGATTGAGTAAGGTGCGCCCCTAGGCACCCGGAAACCTGATTTTAATCAAAAATGTAGTTAAAGTAACTAAAAATTATTAAGCGCTGTTTATGAAAAATAGTCGAGACTGTTTTTAGTTAGTAGTCTGAAGCCCTAGATTTTCCGTTGGTAGCGAACTTGCCTTGGAGCCTTGAAACCCTTATTCTACGGTTTGCTATCAAAAACTGTCCCAAGTATTGTATGAAAAGTAATTTAACTTTTGATAAATTGATAAATCGTGGTTAATATTTAACATTTGTAACTAAAGAAACATTTTTTAGCCTACAGGGGTAATACCGTAGAAAGATGTCATTTTATGCGGAAACAGCGAGGATCAGCGTGTAATTATAAGGCAAGGGAAACCAGAAACATGAATTCTTTATTCAACTGGGTTTTCCTGGGACTTTAAGCCAAGTTTGAGCCGAGAATAGCAATGATTATTTTTGCTTATGTCTTGGTAGCACTTGTTTTATAGTTTTTGAACGGCAAACTTTGTAGAACCAAAATCAGCTTTAACGACTGCTGCTACCTCAGTAATTGGTAATTGGTGAAAATCTCATTCGTCCCTGTTACCCGTTAGATATTCCGAGCAGTAGCTCTAAGGCTCTAAAAGTTTAATGTGGGATGTTGGCAAATTACCGTTACTGTAAAACTCTGGAGTGTTAAATATGCTAAAACAAATGTGTTGGTTGCCCAGACTCGGAGGCAATGGAGAAAAGATATTGCACTTGCGTACCGATGCCCGTCAGGCGTGGCGCCCTTATACAGCTTTTCCGCAGTTTGCTGTATCCGACTACCGGGAACCGGGCGGTTCTAAGGGATGGGCAACTTATCAGAGGCTGAGAGTTCAAGGGTGGAATTTAATATCGACTGAAGAAGGGCAGCAGTCGATTTTTGGCGAACAGAAAAGTGCTTAAAAAATCTAAAACCGCAGCAATAAAAGAAGAGGTAAAATCCTCTTCTTTTTATTAGTTTTGGAGACAGCAACTGGGCTTTTAACCATCCTAGTTGGTAGAAGGGGTAAGGTGTAAATTGCTCACCCTACATAATTTTAAGAAGTTTGCCAGTTGCAAGTAAATTAGGCGGCCGCCGTTTCTCTCTGGGCTGTAGTTGCTACGTTATGGAGCACCGGCTGGCGAGTTCTCAAGTTAAACCGGTATCCGTGGGGGAGGATGTGCAACTTGGCGCCGCAAATCGCCAAAGCCTCATCCTTCAAAAGTCCATCTAGATTGTCGTGGAGTTTTTCCGACTCGTCGATGACAGTTACAGCGCTTTCGCCAATCACTTCCAACTCGTCACCGTTGACTAAAATAGCTGTATTTTCGTCAATACCAAATCCCAACACCGCAGGTTGCAGCAAGAGTGCCGAAACTAAGCGTCCCAGACGACCTCGCTGGGCGAAATGCTGGTCGATGACAACTCCTGGAAGGAAGCCCATTCCCGGGCCCATTGCTACCACATCAACGCGGGGATTTGTCTCCGAGTCTCCTTCAATAATCATCATGTCTGGCATCATTGCTGCGCCGGCACTGGTGCCGCCAATGATAATCCCTTCAGAGTAGCGTTTGTGCATTGCTGCGTCGAGTTTTGTGTCTTTCAAGCAGCTAATAATCCGCGCTTGATCTCCGCCGGTAAAGAATATGCCAGTGGCTTGTTCGATCGCTTCTAAATAATCTGGATTGTCGGCATCTTCGGGTCTCTGGGTGTCAACAACTCGCACATCTTCAGCGCCGAGTCGCTCAAACACTCGGATATAATTATCTCCTACTTCTCCCGGCAGGCTTGTGGCAGCCGTCATGACAACAATATGAGCTTTAGTGCCTCCGGCGCACCGCAAGAATTCCCGCAGAATTTTGCACTCCCCCTCTTTGTCTTCGGCGCCACCAATAATTAGCAACTTCCCCTGAACTTCGTTGCTCGCCATATTATCTCCACTTTTAATTTATTAAATTTCACTAAAACACAAAATTCCTTTTTCCGAAAACTGCCCAAAGGTATATATAGATACAAAAAAATCTCCGACTTCTACCCCTCCAGGACGCACACAGCAAGGGTGATGTGGGTGTTTACTAATCCTCGATATCGACAAAACAAACTTACCCCCCCTAACAGGAGATAGGAGGGGTCAAGAAATGAGCTTAAACTACGGGGCCCACGCGCGCGCGGTGATCAATCCGGTTTCTGATCGGATTCTTCGCTAATCCTCCTCTGATTGCTCGTAGAAATCGGGTTGATGAGCGTAAGTCCTCAATTAGTCCGATCGCCGGTTAGTGCGATCGCTCGATCAAATTGCTCAATATGGTACTCGCCCGTTCTAAAGGTAGGTGTCTGGGTTTGCCGTTCCAGACAATCTGATATTCGTTGCTGTTTTGACCATCGCCGTAGCCAGAAATTAGCTTCCGGTGAAATGCTTCCTCAGCTAAGTGGTGAACTTTTTCCCTGAGAGCAGTTTGTGCGATTTTCATAATTTGCTGCCTCTTAAATTTTCTTTCACTGTCATAAACAATTATAACTACCCAGTGTACCTCTCAAAAGTTATAGCTTTTTTTCGGCAGGGGGAAAGAAGTAGTCATTAGTCATAAGTGCTTAGTTATCAATGCTTAGTCATCAATGCTTAGTCAGATGTTGGAGGAAGAAGGAATATTTTCCCACTCTCACCTTCTCCCCCTCTCCCCATTTCCCCTACTCTGCCACTCCCCCTATCGGGCAATACTGAAGGCAGAATTGGTCGGAGTATTTGTCTCACTGCTGGAATATCTATGCCCGCAGGTAGTATCCCATGCACTAACTATAAAGTTACCGTAAAAAATTAGCTCAAAGGAGGTTAGAAAATGCTGCAAGAAAAAAGCACCGAAACAGCCCGCGTTAATGCTCGAAAAACCGATATTTTCGATGTTTTTAACTTCAAACACTATATGGGACCCAACCCTTATTTAGACACCGCGGCTTTGGTTTTTGATTTAGCGTTAACGGGCGCGAGCGAACCTTTGCCGATCGCACATTACCAGAAAATTATTGGCGATCGCTACCCGCAACTACTGCACGAAAATTTCTCGAACCATGCCCAACTGTTCGGCCGTACCGCCTCAGAAGTAGCCAAACTCGACATGGGTTTGCACTTCCAACACTGGAACATCAAGCCGTTTTCTCACTTTAACAGAATCAGCATAGAAGCACTTCACGCCCGCACCGCCCGAGCCGTAGTTTACGCAGTTTGGGATTGGTTTGAAGCCATCAATCAAAATCAAGACTTTCCCTTGGAAGCGCAAATGGGCGCGCTGCAAAATATGTTCCGGCAGTCAGTTTACGGAGGCCCGACAGTTTATTCGTTAATGCGATCGGCATCCCAAAAAGGCATTCCCGCATTTTATTTGTGGGATGAAGGACTAATGCAATATGGGTACGGTAAAAAACTGGTTCGTGGCTCTGCAACTACCTTTGATTCTGACAGCCATTTAGACTCAGATTTTACCACCCGCAAAGACGATTGTAAAGCTTTTCTCGCTACATTAGGATTTCCTGTTCCCAAAGGCGATATCGTCTCCACAGAAAACGGAGCTCTGGCAGTTGCTAAAGAAATTGGCTACCCAGTTGCTATCAAACCAGTAGTCGGTCATAAAGGAATTGGCGTAACAGCAGATGTCCGGGAGCCCGATGAATTGCAGGCGGCTTTTAAAAGAGCAGTTAAGGCCATTCCCGAAACAGACCCGGTACGAGTAATTGTGGAAAACAGCATCAAAGGATCGGATTTTAGGCTGCTGTGCGTTGACGGCAAATTTGTTTCTGCAACTGAACGCCGGCCCGCTTCGGTAACAGGTGATGGCGACTCAACAATTCGCGAATTGATCCGCCGTGAAAACCGCAAACCAGAACGTTTGGATACGCCAACTTCGGCGATGAGCAAAATTCAGTCCGACGAAGCGATGGAAATGTATCTGGAAGAACAAGGGCTGTCATTGGATAGTGTGCTAAGTCGCGATCGCACTGTGTTTCTACGCAAAGTCGCTAATCTTTCCGCAGGCGGTGTCAGCATCGACGCTACCCGCACTATTCACCCGGATAACATTGTTTTGGCTCAAGATATCGCCCTACATTTTCGGTTAACTTGTTTGGGGATTGATGTGGTAACAGAAACTCTCGCCAAATCTTGGAAAACAGGTAATTTTGGGATTATCGAGATCAATGCCGCGCCGGGAATTTTTATGCACCTCAACCCCGCTGTCGGCGAAGGCGTTGATGTGCCTTCCCATATTATCGAAACTTTCTTTGACTCCGGAAAATCCGCCAGGATTCCGATTATTACTTTCAACAGAATTTCGGTACACGACCTACAAGAAACTATCGACCATATTCTGTTGCAGCATCCCGATTGGACAATCGGTGCTGTTTGTCGCGGGGGACTTTTTGTTAACCGTTCTGAAAAAGTTTTGAATAAGAATTACCATCTGAACTTGCAAAGTTTGCTCCGGAATCCCAAGCTAGATTTGTTAATTGCTGAATATCCCGAAGATATTTTGGAAGCTGAGGGAATGTTTTATCGGGGCAGCAATATGGTGGTGCTGGACAATCCGGGAGAAACTGAGATGATGTTGGTCAGAGAAAGCACTGATGACGATACTGTTGTGGTGAGGGAAGGAAGTAGTATTTCTATTCGCCGCCAGGGATTGATCGAACAGTATACTCTGGGGGATGATGAACCGTTTACACGGGTTTATTTGAAGGAAATAGGGACTGTTTTGTAAGCTGTTCCAAAATTAAGTTGGCTTTGTAGGGTGGGTATTGATTACCCGCCCCACCAGATCAAGGTTTTTTCTCGTTCCCAAGTTCTTCCAGGGCAGGAACTTGGGAGCGCCCAGATGGGAACTCGCTTCGTTACACTTAGTTACAATTGGTTTCAATTCCTCAGTCGTGGATGCACTATTCGTTAAAACCCGGTTTCTTCCCAACTTCTAGTTACCACACCAATATTTTCGGAGAAATTGGGTTTCTCAAGGTAAGTTCTATTTCTGCGATCATAAGTTTTTAGACAATCTCGTTTCTGCGCTGTCCTTCGTGCTATCAAGGAATTTTACAAGTCTTTAAAAAATTGCACTTCGGTAGCAGAAGGTGTGGAAATATGAATTTTGCGAGCAACTGGTTTAATTCGCTGACCGAAAGTTTACTGTCGCATCGTCGTTACATTCCAGCAGCCTTGACTCTTTGCACAGGTACGAGTTTGTCATTGGCAGCCGCAGCAGTCGTGTGGGATTCGGAAAACGAACGAATGCAAGCTGAATTTCATCAGCAAGCCGATCGCCTGAATGCGGCATTGCAACAAAGCATCAATAAAAATTTAGAAGTTCTGTACTCACTTGAAGGATTCTACAGGGCATCTACTGAAGTTACCCGACAAGATTTTAAGCAATTCGCTCAACCTGCACTTGCCCGAAATACTGCTATACATTCTGTTAACTGGATTCGGCGCGTGCCGGCCGCCCAAAAAGCAGCTTACGAACGGACAATTCGAGCCGAAGATTTTCCGGCATTTCAAATTTACGAACGAACTCCTGACAAAAAGCAGGTCAAACCAAAAGCGCGATCGGAATACTTTCCCATTATTTACAGAGAAGCATTAGAAGAAGATAACAAAGCGATCGGTTTTGATGTTGCCTCCAGCCCCGAACGCAAAGCAGCTTTAGAGAAATCGGTGAATACCGGGAAAATAGGCGCTTCCGCGCGGATTAGATTAGTCAGCAACAATCAACCGGGATTGCAAGTATTTCTACCAGTACGCCGCCGCACAAATTCTCTAGATAACTCGGTCAACGGACGCCAAAACCTAATGGGAGTTATTGCGGGTCTGTTTCAGATCACCAGTATGGTCGATTCCTCTTTAGAATCGCTAAATTTAGACAAGATTAATTTTTACCTCTATGATAACTCTGCTATAGAGAAAGAACGCTTTCTGGTGCGCTACGACTCACAAGATAAGCAGTTGATAGATAACCCAAAAAACGAAAAGCCAGAGTTAGCTAATTTGCGGGGAAAAATCTGTCAATATCCGAGTGCTTGCACTCGCCTATTTAACGTAGCAGACCGCCAGTGGAAGCTGCTAGTTTTGCCTGGGAAGGGGTACCAGAGTATGAGGACGCATCAGGGTTCGCTGGCAATTGGTGCGATCGGGCTATTGATGACTGGCAGCTTGACGATTTACCTGTTGATGTCTCTAGAACGTACTGCAAAAGTAGAACAGCAAGTGTACGATCGCACAATTCAACTAAAAGATCGCACCGCTGAACTAGAAACGGCACTAAAAAATTTGCAGGAAGCTCAATTTAAACTAATCCAAACTGAAAAAATGTCAAGCTTGGGGCAGTTGGTGGCGGGAGTTGCCCACGAAATTAACAATCCTGTCAACTTCATCTCTGGCAACCTGATCCATACAGGCGCATATACTCGAGACTTGCTGGAACTTGTGGAAATATATCAGCAGCAATATCCCAACCCAACGCCCGAAGTGCAAGCGAAACTAAAAGATATTGATTTGGAGTTTATCAGTGAAGACTTGCCTAAAATCCTACAATCTATGAACATGGGAGCTGAACGGATCAGCAATATCGTGCTTTCTCTGCGGAATTTTTCGCGCTTGGATGAAGCTGAAATGAAGTCGGTTGACATTCACCAAGGCATTGACAGCACCTTGATGATTTTGGATAGTAAGCTGAAACCCCAACCTGGTTTTCCGGGCATTGAAGTCATCAAAGAATACGGAAACTTGCCCTTAGTGGAGTGCTGGGCGGGACAATTAAATCAGGTATTTATGAATGTTTTGAGCAATGCCATTGATGTTTTACATGAAGAAAAGAGTTACATTTTACCAAATGGTAAAAATCCCTATGATGCGACTTTTTTACCTAGGATTCGGATTCGTACTGAACTTTTAAATCCTAATTGTGTATGCGTGCGAATTGCTGACAATGGAGCGGGCATGACGGAGAATGTAAAAAAACGTTTGTTCGATCCGTTTTTTACTACGAAGCCTGTAGGCAAAGGTACGGGCTTGGGATTGTCGATCGGCTATCAAATAGTGGAAAAACATAAAGGTTCGCTCAGGTGCGTATCGGCTCCGGGAGAGGGAAGTGAATTCTGGATTGAGGTGCCGGTGCGGCAACAGTCTAAGCAGTCTGTTTCTAAGGTTTCACCTGCGGTAGGTGCCAGTTGGAATTAGCGGGAGAAATCTCGCTTCTAGCTGAGTCTTACTGGGAGCATCTCATATCAATTCCGGTTGCACCGTCCGTGATTATTGACTGTTGACTGTAGAAGGAGGGGGGGGAAAACTCAATGGTTGAGTGTTAACTAGACCTCTTGCAAAATAATTTTATGCTATAATGAAGGGTTTGGCTGAAGTGGAGCAGATTGCAGGTTATAGCTAAT
>NZ_JAUBSD010000124.1:0-15350 GCF_036704575.1 Microcoleus sp. K5-D4 | reverse complement strand
GCCACTGATATTGGGGGTAATAATAATACCGCAGCCACACAACTGACTCGTACTGCTGATATTACAGTCCCCACAGTTGTCTTAACATCAACTTCCCCAACTACACTCAACGCACCATTTAGCGTCACAGCCACATTCAGTGAAGATGTCACCGGCTTCGATAATACTGATATCAACGTCGCCAATGCGACTGTCGGTAACGTTGTCACAGTTAATGCCACAACTTACACCTTTGATGTCACCCCTACTGCGGATGGCCCTGTCACCGTTGATGTCCCTGCTGCCACAGCTACGGATACTTTTGGTAATAACAATACCCCAGCCACTCAGTTAACTCGCACTGCTGATCTCACTGGACTTACTGCTAATTTGGGGGCTATTCCTAACATTACTACAGCAGGTGGTACAAGTCAGGCATTGACAGTTACTTTCAGCGATAGTAGTGGAGTTGATGTTAGTAGTTTAGATAATTCTGACGTTGTTATAAATTGGTCAGGTGGGGCTATTCCTGCTACCTTTGTTAGTGTTGATGTTAATAGCAATGGTACCCCGCGAACAGCGACATATTCGTTTACGCCGCCTGGGAGAACTTGGGATAATGCTGATAATGGTACTTACACGGTGAGTTTGCAAGCCTCGCAGGTGAAGGATGCTAGCGGTAATTTTGCTGCTGCTAGCAGTTTGGGTACTTTTAGTATTGATGTTGCGACACCCGCACCCGCACCTGCACCAACACCTGCCCCTGCGGAAACACCTGCACCAACACCCGCACCCGCACCCGCACCTGCACCCGCGCCCGCGCCAAGCCCTGCACCCGCGCCCGCACCAACGCCTGCGGAAACACCTGCACCAACACCCGCGCCCGCACCAACGCCTGCGGAAACACCTGCACCAACACCCGCACCCGCACCCGCACCTGCACCCGCGCCCGCGCCAAGCCCTGCACCCGCGCCCGCACCAACGCCTGCGGAAACACCTGCACCAACACCCGCACCCGCGCCAACGCCTGCGGAAACACCCGCACCCGCGCCCGCATCAACCCCCGCACCCGCACCTGCACCAACACCCGCGCCCGCGCCAACGCCTGCGGAAACACCTGCACCAACACCCGCGCCCGCGCCAATCCCTGCGGAAACACCTGCACCAACACCTGCACCCGCGCCCGCACCAATCCCTGCGGAAACCCCTGCACCAACACCCGCACCAATCCCTGCGGAAACACCTGCACCAACACCCGTACCCGCACCCGTACCAACTCCTGCACCATTGGTAAGGCCAACACCCGCACCAAGCCCTGCGGAAACAGCGACACCAACGCCCGCACCAACACCGACACCAACACCATCGGTAACGCCAACACCAACAACCAACAAGATCCCTAACGATGACTGCATCTGCGATGACCTTGCCTATCCCAATTTAAACCAACCTAACTCAGTTGAAAACACCATACTTGGTGTATCGGGGATTCAAATAGGCACTGCCCAAAACGATGAATTTCTCGGCAGTAACAACGGCAATATATTCGATGCCAAATCCGGGAATGACAACTTATATGGTGGTGCCAGCAACGACATCTTTAATGGCAACCAAGGCAACGACTTCATCACCGGAGGAAAAGGAGACGACATCCTCTATGGAGATGAAGGAAACGACATCGTTCTTGGCGAATTGGGCAACGATTTAATCTTCGGAGGCAAAGGCAATGACTTGTTACATGGTCGCGAAGGTATTGACATCATTTATGGCAATAAAGATGATGACTTCATCGATGGTGGCAAGGATAATGACACCTTATTTGGAGGCAAAGGAAATGACATCGTGCTTGGTAGTCAAGGTGATGACTACCTTTTTGGACAGTTAGGTTCGGATACTATCTGCGGCGGTGAAAGTAATGACTTAATTAGCGGTAACGAAGCAGCCGATATCCTGGGAGGATGTGAAGGAAATGATACTCTTTATGGAGGGGAAGATAATGATACTCTCCTGGGGGGAAAAGGCTCTGATATCCTTTACGGAGACTTAGGCAATGATAGTTTGATTGGCGGTAGCGCTAACGATATCTTTGTCTTAAAAGCTGGTCAAGGATTTGATATCATCGCTGATTTTACCATCGGTAAAGACTTGATTGGATTAAGCGGTGGTTTGAGTTTTGGTCAGTTAGCAATAACTCAAAATACTCAGGGAACTCTCATCAAAAATGTCTTGACAGGAGAGGAGTTAGGTGTGATGATTGGAGTGAGTGCCAATACGATTACATCGGCTAATTTCCAGTTGATTTAGGAAATCAAGAAAAGTACGATCGCCCCTTCGATCCAAAAGGGCGATCGCACTTGACCCAAAAGTCGATCGCAAAATTTGATCGCACTTGAGAACCCCGACTTCTTTAAGCAGTCGGGCTTCTCCCCTTCACTGTCAACCTTTTCTAAACTGTCTTAGCCCACTCGATCCAAGTTTCCATCGGGCGGAAACCCACTGATTTGTAAAGCTTTGTCGCCCCTGTCAAACTGTCAGCATCGACGCTGAGTTTAGCTGTGTTTGCACCCGCTGCTTTCAACTTATGCAAACCAGCTAAAAGCATCGCTTTTCCTAAACCCATTTTCCGAAAGTCGCGCCGCGTACCCAACAATTCAATCCAGCCGTCTTTTGTGCCGCTGTGGGCGTTTTTTTGGGGTTTGATTTGACAATCGCAGAAAGCTGCAAATTTACGATCGCCCGAAACAGCAATCAAGTCTAATTCCGGCTGATAATTGGCGTCTTGCATCCAATAGCGCACGGTTTCCGCAGTTAAATCGTGGTGATTCCAGTGATCGATAAATGACTGGTTGAACATCTCTACCCAAGGCTGGATGTCTTGTTCTCCGGATACGTGTGTTAGGGCAAAATCTGCGGGAAATTCGGGTTTTGGTATGGGTTCGGCGAGGGATCGGGCCATTGTCCAAAAATAGCGATCGACCTCAAAGCCCTGTTTTTCTAGCAACCGCATCTCATCGGTTTGGTCCTCACGGCTGTATGTACGCAATTTTGCAGGCAAATTCCGTTCTTTCGCGACTTCGCCCAGCCGTTTTTCGCCCCATTTAATGATATCTTTTTCCAAACCTGCGCCGCGCACGTTTGGATGCACGTAAAACCAGAGACAAGCGTCGATTTCCTCTGGCGAATCGGGCATATCTAGGAGTGCTAAACCGATTAGTTTGTAATTACCATCTTCCCACAATTGCACGTCGCGGGCTTTGTCGAGTTTGGGGGCATCAAGTATTAGCTTAAGTTCAGTTGCTGAGACTTCTTCACCGAGTCTATCCACAGCTTCGCAAGCATCGATCAAATTGGCGATCGCGCACCAGTCAGTTTCGCCCTTGTAGGAGCGTGTTGTTAAGATATTCATAGAAAACTTGCAATCCGTAATTTCGGACTGTTCCTCTTAAGTGGTATTGGCAAACAAGTACAGTGAATTTATTGCAAAAATCCGAGTTTTTGATGATTAACCGCAGATGAACGCGGATAAACGCGGATGTAATGCAGATTTATTGTGGTGTCGATAAAACTCAGAAACCTGTTTATATCACCCAGGCTTTCAGGTTTTATCTAATTAGGCAATCATAAAAATTGTTTTGCCCTTTGGGGCTAATTTTGTAGGTGAGTTTATGGCTGGATGTCGATGAGTCGCGCTCTCTTTCGTTACTAAGCTTGGTGCTTAAGTAACTGTTGTTTGAATAAAGTTTCAACAGCTAAGTAAAGAAGTTGTCACCCCCAGTGGGTAGTTGATTTTTACTTTTGCTCTGTTTTACAATAAATCCTTTTTCAGGGATTTCTTGCTCCTCCTGTTAACTCGCCCGATCGGGGGAGGGGAGAAGTTGAACTTATTTAAAAGTTCCCTATTTGAACTATAACCTGAGCTGTTTTTTTTTGCAAGTTTGAGGTGAGGAGAGTTTTGTTAGTATGGACGGGAGCAGGTTTTTGAGGGCAGAAGCATTGCAGTTTTAACCGACCGTAACAGTAGTTTTAATCACTTTTTTACCGGATTTTAGGTGGATTTATCCCAACCTTAAACTAACATTAAACTAGATTGCGGATTGGTAGAAGGTAAATATGCTTGACAACCTGGATTTAAACATTTCCCTAGATAAAGAAACCTACGATGCCAAGATAGAAGTTTTAATGCAACAGTTGCGATCGCTCCAACTGGCGTGCAGGGAAAAAAAATTGCCTGCAATCATCGTCCTCGAAGGCTGGGCCGCCGCCGGCAAAGGTGCTTTAGTCAAACAAATGGTGGGGTATATGGACCCGCGGGGGTTTGCCGTCCACCCAATTTGGCCGCCGTCAGATGCAGAAATGGGCTATCCTTTCCTATGGCGGTTTTGGCAGAAACTCCCCGCCCGCGGCAAAATAGGTTTTTTCTACCACAGTTGGTACACTCACATTTTAGAAGACCGATTGTTTGATCGAATCTCCGAGGCAGAAGTACCGACAGCCATCAGGCAAATCAACGCCTTCGAGCGGCAGATGGTAGATGACGGCGCAGCAATTGCCAAATTTTGGATTCACCTCAGCAAAAAAGAGCTCAAGCATCGGCTCAAAAAACTAGAAGACGACACCTTACAAGCTTGGCGAGTGCGGCCCGAAGATTGGAAACAAGCCAAAAAATACCAAGAATACACAACTTTTGCCGAAGAAATGGTAGCCCAAACCGGCACGGGCCCGGCACCTTGGACGCTAGTAGAAGGCGATTGTCAGCGGTGGGCCAGAGTCAAAGTTTTAACGCAAATGGCAGCGACAATTACAGAAGCTTTAGACAGACTGCCGATGCAATCTGCACCCGTAAAATTGCCGCCTCAAGAAAGCTTGCAACCCACCGAACCTGACGTGCTCGCCCAAGTAGATTTAACTCAATCGCTGTCGCCCGACGAATACAAACAGCAACTTCGCGAACAACAAACCCGTTTTGGCAAACTGCAACAAAGCATTTACGAAGAGGAAATCCCCGTATTAGTGCTGTTTGAAGGTTGGGACGCCGCCGGTAAAGGAGGAGCAATCAAACGCTTGACGGACGTATTAGACCCCCGCAGTTACACCGTTAATGCCTTTGGGGCCCCGACAGACGAAGAAAAAGCGCATCACTACCTCTGGCGGTTCTGGCGACGGCTGCCAACGGCTGGTAAAATCAGCATTTGCGATCGCAGTTGGTATGGTAGAGTGCTGGTCGAGCGAGTCGAAGGATTTGCCACCGAGCCCGAATGGCGCCGAGCTTATCAGGAAATCAACGAATTTGAGGAGCAACTCACCAGTTTCGGTTGTGTCTTAGTTAAATTCTGGCTGCACATCAGTCCTGACGAGCAACTAAAGCGGTTTACAGAGCGGCAAAACAATCCCTTTAAACAATACAAACTCACCGAGGAAGATTGGCGAAATAGGGAAAAGTGGAATTATTATGAAGTGGCGGTGAATCAAATGATTCACCGCACCAGCACGCCGCTTGCTCCTTGGACGCTAATTGCGGCCGATAACAAGTATTATGCTCGTGTTAAAGTAATTCAAACGGTAACGCAGGCAATTCGGAATCAACTGAAGCGCCGATAAATTGGGATTGGTGAATGGGTAACAGGTAATGGGGACAAAAAGCAGGCAGCAGAAAGCAGAGTTGAATTGCCAATTTCACCTGCGGCGTGTTCGATTCATTACCAATTATCAATCAACCATTACCAGTTATCAATTACCAATTAACTGTCAGCAATCTGTGACTGGAAGTAGCGGGCTTCACCCTGCAGCCAATAGTTGATAGCTGACCGGAAGCGAGCATTAGGATAAATGCGATCGGGCTGCGTTATTGGCGAAAGTTAAAAACCCACCGATTCCCGTATTTCCTCCCGCAGCTAAATTCGCGATCGTTTCCAAAACTTCTGTACTAATTTATGAAGACACAGAATATTGCAAGATGCCAGAACTGTTAGCTCGCATTCTATTTCTATTCCTCCTGTTCTCACTGATCAAATCGTGGTGGGATCAATCAGGGGGCAAAGACAATCCTTTATTAGATCGGCTGCGCGTTTTGCTGCTGATCAGCCTTTTGATCCTAGCTTTTTTTGCACCAGACACCCCGGTCGGAGCAGCGATTTTCGGGCTCATAGCCTTCTTCTTTAAGCCGCTGGGTTTTTCAATCACGCTGTTGGTGATTGCATCGGCGCTGATCACGAACGGGGGCATCCGCAACCCGGCCCCGAGAATGATCTTGGCAGCCCTGCTAGTTTTGATCCTTTCGAGTATGCCAGTTGTCGCTTACTGGTTCGCCGAGCAAGCAGAACGGGACGCCGCCGCAGCCGTCCGCACAGTTTGCTGCGACGAAACCGCAGCGGCGATCGTTCTGCTGGGCAAGGGAACCACTCAGCCTCACATCCCCAACCGAGTAGCGATTCAACTGACAGATACAGGCAATCGCCTGCCCTATGCTGCCGTTTTGTACAGAAAACAACTCGCACCGATGGTCATCGTTACCGCTGGCCCGAGAGACGAGTTGGAGGGTTATGTTGGTGAAGCTAAGGATATCGAGACTTTGCTGGCAAACAACATGGGCGTGCCGCGCAGCAGTATCGTTCTCGACGATAACGGCAGCAACATACGCACCAGCGCTCAAGAGGTGAGAAAGATACTCGACAGCCGTGGCGCCCCGCGCAAAGTCATCCTGGTAACATCTGCGATTCAGATGCGCCGTGCCAGCCTTGCTTTTGCGAATATGGGAATCCAGGTGATTCCTAGGGCTACCGACTTCTACACTTTTCAACCCACCTCAGGAGGGAGATCCAGTAGACTCCGCTTAGACGCGGGAGATTTTTTGCCTAGTGCAGAAGCTTTGGTAACTACGACGCGAGTATTCGATGAATATTTCGGGTCTTTCTATTACTATTTGCGCGGCTGGCAGGCTCCCAGGGCCTAAAGTGGCAAGTTGCTGGTGTTTTTCTTAGCCAACAGCGACTGCTCCCCAGATTGGTTTAAAATCTGATGAGAATGAGACCTTTGTGGGGAGCTGTATTTTTTTCTCATTCCGGCGGGGTCGCCGACGATCAAGTTTGCCATGACTGCAAACAATACCCAAAAGATAACTGGCTCCCACTGGGATTTTGTGGGCTTTGCTTCAGGGGTTTTGACAGATTCAACGTTGACTTTGATATCTAGTTTGCCTTCAATTTCTTTGCCTTTGAGAACCCCGTCGTTGCACACACCCTTAAAAATCATCGGAGCGGGCTTTGGTGCTTCTGCTTTCGCTTCTGTCATTTTTTTATCCTGATTTTGGTAGATTCGGTTGGATAGTACATTCTTAAAGGTTCGGGGGTTTTCCGGACAGGATTTGGCGAACTCTGAAAGAATTAAGTTAAATATGCACGCCGCCCCTTGCTGGAGCTTAGACATCAGAATCTGAAGGCATTTCCAGCTAGTGCTTGTTTGTTTTGGCTAGCAGCGTTGCCTTGAAGCTGCTAATTACCTATCTGGGTGAACGGGAGGTTTTTATGCAAAATACAGGTTTTTTTATGAAAAATTGTCAATAAATTTATTTGCTCCCGGCGGGCCCAAAGGTCAACAGCCTTAAATAAGCTGTCGGGCATCTTGCGTTGTATTTTTCGGCCAGGCGGGACACCACACAAAAATTTCATCAAATTATGAGCTTGCCTTATCTCACCTAAGAAACCCGGTTTCTGCCAGCAGAGAGCCCAAGTGACGCAATTCGGTTAATAAACCGAGTTTATGGCTCAACATCGCCCTAGGAATGCCTATCTAAAATCTCAAATAATCTAAATAATCGACAGTGAAAATATCCACCAGTCAACTATCTTCCTTGCAACCGGAACAACTGGCAGCTTGGGCAAAAGAGGCAATTAATCGCAGTAAATCTGGTCGAATCCCTGCGTACATACCTCTCCTAGCGCAAGCCGATCGACAAAGGCTTGCCGTGCAAATTCGGGCAATTGATGGTCAAATTATGAGCTGGGGTAGCATTGCTCAAACATTCCCGCTGATGAGTGTAGTCAAGCCCTTTGTGCTGCTTTATTTGCTGTGCGAATTGGGCGAAAAAACGGTTTTTGACTGCGTTGGCTGTGAGCCTTCGGAACTACCTTTCAATTCCCTAACTCAACTCGAAATAGACCAAGGGAAGCCGAGAAATCCGATGATTAATAGCGGGGCGATCGCCCTAGCGTCTTTGATTCCCGGTCAAAATGCTGTGGCACGCTGTCAAAACTTGCTCGATTGGCTGAATAAACAGGCAAACAGTCAGTTATTTGTTGACGAGTTAATGCTCGATTCAGTGAAGACAAATCCCAATCAAAACAATTGGAATCTCGCCTTAAAAATGGTAGAATCGGGTTATCTTCAAAATGCGGAAATTGCTTTAGAAACCTACAATTGCGTCTGCTGTTTGTCGGGAACTGTGGAGGATTTAGCTAAGCTGGGGATGGTTTTGGTAAATAGTGGCGATCGAGCAATGGGGGAAAACTGCCGTACTGTCACAGCGCTGATGGCAACTTGCGGTTTGTATGAAGCATCCGCCCGCTTTGCCCTGCGGGTGGGGCTGCCGGCTAAGTCGGGAGTTAGCGGGGCAATGCTGTCGGTAATTCCGGGTCAAGGTGCGATCGGCTTTTACAGTCCGCCCTTGGATAAAGACGGAAATTCTATCGGTAGCTTATTTCTGTTAGAAAAAATAGCTAAAACTTTGCGACTAAGCGTATTTGATTAGATTAGGAATTACGCACGGTTGCTCAGGGTTTCGACTTCGCTCAACCACCGGGGTTTTTTGCGAGAATATTTCTTGAATGCTGGCATAAACTGCCAAAAACCCGGTTTCTTTGGTTTTGATACGTAAGCCCTGAACCAATGCCCCATGCCCCATGCCCCATGCCCCATGCCCCATGCCCAATAACTAATGCTTTTCCCCTAAAATAGCATAAACCACAGTCTTTTCTTTTTTGCCGCGCAATTGAATCGCTCCTACTTTTTGGCCTTCGTAGCGATCGCGCACGTAAGCAAAAGTCCTCGCCGTCACCAACAAATTAAAAGGACTGTCAGAAACAATTTCCTTATTCATCGCCTCCAATCTAGCAGCAACGTTGACAGCATCCCCGATCACAGAATAATTCAAACGCCGGGAACCGCCCACACTGCCCGCAACTAACTGTCCGGTATGCAAACCGATGCCAAACTTAATTAAAGGTTTGCGTTCACTTCTAAGCTGCTGATTAAGTTGGTGCAGCCGTTCGTGCATCGCAATACAAGCCGCAACTGCATTCAAAGCATCTTGTTGAATTTCTCGATATTCAGTATGGCAAAAAGGCACCCCAAAAACTGCCATAATTGCATCACCGATGTATTTATCTACAACGCCGCCGTGATCCATAATACAGTTAGTCATCGCTTCCAAATAATTGTTCAACCAGGTGAGTAAATCTCGCGGTCGCATTTTTTCTGAAATCGAAGTAAAACTACGAATATCCATAAACAGCACCGTTGCTGTAAGTTCTTGAGGTTCGAGTTCTCCCTGTTCAAATATCTCAGCTTTGCGTTCCCAAATAAGCTGAGCTGTCTCCGGAGCGACGTGCTTTTCAAATAACCTCATCAACTGCTGCTTTTCGTACTGTTCCCGCAGTTGCAAAGCAGTGCTAGATAAAATGAGGGTGCCGATAGGTGCGGCAATCGGAACCCACCAAAAAAAGAAGCCAAATAACAAAGCGGCAGCCCCAATCCAAATTATAGGCAAACCGAGAGCGATCGCCATTCTCTCTTTAACACCTCGGTTGCCCAAAACCAAGGCGGTAAGGGGGCCAATCCCCAACAATAACAAAATTTCTAGGAGTACCGGCAGC
Source organism: Microcoleus sp. K5-D4 (assembly GCF_036704575.1). Taxonomy (NCBI): domain Bacteria; kingdom Bacillati; phylum Cyanobacteriota; class Cyanophyceae; order Oscillatoriales; family Microcoleaceae; genus Microcoleus; species Microcoleus sp. K5-D4. The sequence goes on along the minus strand of NZ_JAUBSD010000124.1, from coordinate 5,505 downwards.
CGCTGCAGCAAGCGTTGATTGAGCAAATTGTCAACCAATGCTGCATATAAATAAACTCCCGCCGTAGTCTTGTTGAGAGGTGAAGATATCGGGTCTAAACCAGTAGCAACTATCCCCACTAAAACTAACTTATTACTCAGAGCATCTGCGGGAATTCTACCTTCTACGACATCAACAAAAGCATAGGTAGGTAGATTTTCAGTTTTCCCAGGCCAGTTAACCCAGACTTTTTTTTCCTGCTTATTTTTGGACTGTGGGAGCAATACTGGATCTTGGGGATTAGCAGCATTGTACCTGTGAGTCATTGCTAAACCGAAATTAGGAATCCCGTTGAGAAAGATTTTTGACTCCCGGCTAATACCGTCGCTATCGGCTTCTTGGCTGATGTGGCCGACACCTGCGGCGGCTGCTTTTAAAGATGCTACTGGTTCTTCTTTAAGGGTTCTAGGGAGTACAACTTTGCCGTTGGCGGCGATTGCAACGGCTAAAATATCATCTTTCGGACTTGGATCGAGGAAAAGAATGTCAAAACCAACGGCTGTGGGGGGAGATTTTTTCAGTGCTTCTAGCAGTTGGGCATAGCGGTTACGAGGCCAAGGAAATTGACCGTATTCCTGCAAGGAATGCCGTTCGATCGCAATTACCACAATTCTCTCATCCCATCCGGGATTGGGCAAAATTCCCGATTCTCGAATTTGAAATAGCGTTTTGTATCCCAAATATTCAAGAGGTTTCCACATTCCAAATTGTAGCATGGCTACAGACATTATACCTACTACTACCCCTGTGACCCAGGGAGGATTTGTGGTTATATGTTGCCGGAGCCCGAGCAGTTTATTCTGTTTGATATGATCAATCCATTCTTTGAACTTCATGCAATTAATTTGACGCAATCATTGACATTCGAGTCCGAACTTCGATAGGAGTGAGAGTCATGAAGTTTTACAATACCGTAAGGGCGAATGGTGGGGGCAAAATTTATTGATTTTGACTACCGAGATTCACCGCAAAATCCTTCGCACCTACACAAAATAATCAACCCTGATAGGACTATAGGATCTAACTCACGTCCTCAGAGACTGCCCGCGTACATTACTCGCGACGATAGGTTGTTTAGCGAACTGCGAAGCTGTAATGCCTTTCTGTGACTGACGGGCCTCGCACTACGATTTTGAGGCGGCGACTTGGAGGTAAAATTCCTTGGATTTTGAAGTTGCCATTTCGATCGATCTTAATCTCTTCGTTGTGGACATAAACTGTGTCGATCGGGTTAATTTGACCACTGAGGCTATAGATATTGGCGCTGAGTCTCAACAACCTGCGGACTTTGAGTTGAGCTAGGCGAGGGCTCGCTGAGGGCGTCACGGGCGAGGTTTGAGGGAAAATAGTCGTGGCGTTACCGCTGTTGACAACTACTTCTGAGTCGGCACTGTCTGATACTACGACTGCACCTTCAATTGTTTCGACTGCGGTTTTGCCGCCACCGACGCTGACGCCAAAGGAGGTGCCGCGAACTCCAGCAACGCCTTCTGGGGTTTCAACTCTGACTGGGGCGGTTTTGGCAGACTTTTTTTGTTGGGCAATTTGACTGGATTTGCCAAGTCCGCTGAAGGTATTGAGGGCGACTATTTGGTTCGGCGGGATAATTGTTGAGGTGTTGGCTGCGGGAGTTGTCGCAGCAGTTTTGCCGATCGACAACCTGACTCGCCCCCTGCTGACAAAAATGGCTGTGTCTTTTTCGCCACCTGCACTGCTTGACAAATTGGATATTCTGACTGCGGTTTTTTCGCCAACTTCCACGGTGCCAACGTTATTGTCGATGCCTAAACGGGCTGTGGAATTAGGGCCGGTGATGATTTCGTCTCCGGGGGCGAGTAGCCGATCGCCCACAACGGCTGGCCGCCCTTTAAAGCTGACTGTACCCCGAATTTCTTCTATTTCGAGCGATCGCCCGGCCGCTGTTCCCTGGGCGTTTATCGTCTCTACTGGGGATGAATTAGCCGCCACTGTTGCCGGATTTGTTAGAGATTTTGAGGCTGTTGGCAGTGCTGGCGGTCGATCAACTGAGACAAGTTTAGTAGCGTTCGACGGCTGTGTGGGGGATGGAGAAAGCGGACTGGCGATCGTCGCACGACCAAGTGGCAGACAGGCGAACACAGCTAAGGACAAACTTAGGAGCGGAATTTGGGTCGAGCGCCCACAGGTAAAAATTTTATTCATAATTTCAATTTTGTCATATTGAAGTTTCTAGACTTCCTTTCCTGTATCAGACACCCTAAATCCGGCAATCGTTCCACTTTTTATGCCCTAACACAGCAGCACAAATAAACTTTCTCAGCCTGAAATCTTACCATTAAATCTTTTTTTTATTGTCAGATTGTAGTAAACCGTTACAACATGACCGTTTCCTACAATCTGACATTCGGAAAATTTTGCAAGCTAGACTCCAAGTGCTTTACAGCATTAATCTTAGCCGATGTCAACGTTAGAAATACAAGATTTATATATAGCAAACCTAAATTTAATTACTGCTTCTGAATGTCTTTTGGCTTCTGCCGGAAGGATGACTAATTGGAAATAAATCCTGTAGTTGTGACAATTAATAAAAAGATTGTTTTTGCGAAGGGATAAAAAATAATTATCTCCGTGGTGCGCGAGACTCTGGAAGTTGAGCTTGCCGCTGTGGAAGCTGATGAGGCAAACCCAAGCGAATCCGGGTAGACGATCGACAAACTCCGACTAGAATACCGTTTTTTAGGGAAAGTTGGTGGAAATTTCGATGGAAAATCATAGCGAGCGATCGCCTGCTGGTGTTGCTGTTCCGAAGTAGACGCCAAACTGTAAAATAAACGGTTGTATATAGGTTATATAGAGCAGGAGAACAATTTCAGTGGCAATAGAAGTAGGTCAGAGAGTGAAGGTGCGCCGTCTCAGAGATCGGATACCTGCAAATATAGTGGGCAAGATAAAGGAGAATCCAGTAGGCACTGTTGACGGATTCAGAATGGTTGACGGTAGCGGAGTAGGCGTGGTTGTCAAGTTTGACGGTTTTGCGACTTGGTTCTTTGAAGATGAGCTAGAACCCGTTTAACAGATGTAGAAGGAAGAAGGAAGAAGGAAGTTCGGCAACGGATTCTGTAACGGATGTAACGGATGTAACGGATGTAACGGATGTAACGGATGTAACGGATGTAACGGATGTAACGGATGTAACGGATGTCAGTCCGATGGAAGAAGGAAGAGGAAAAATTTTCCCAATTCTTCCCCTCTCCCACTCTCCCACTCGCCGACTCTCCTCTTCCTCCACTCTCCGCCCTCCCCCACTCTGGCTGAAGGTTGCGCTTAAATGTTAAAGAGTAAGCTTTGGCAGTGAGAACAGAAAATGGCTTTGATTTTGACATTTTTGGGCAAAGGCGGCACTGGCCGCAGTACGATCGCGATCGCAACAGCTAAAAAATACGCGGCTCAAGGCAAGCGAGTTCTGCTGCTCGGCCAAGATCCGGGCCCTGCATTGGGTATTCTGCTAGGGGCTCCCCTGACTCTCAACCCCCAGGAAATTGCCCCCAACCTCAAAGCAGTTCAGGTGCAAAGCGCGCCGCTGCTAGAACGCAGGTGGGACGAAGTTAAACAACTAGAAGCTCAATATGTCCGTACTCCCTTTTTCAAGCAGATTTACGGTCAAGAATTAGGAGTATTGCCGGGAATGGACAGCGCGCTGGCGTTGAACGAACTTCGGGAATACGAAGACAGCAAACAATACGATGTAATTGTTTATGACGGCAATGGCGGCATGGATACGCTGCGGATGCTGGGAATGCCGGAAATTCTGAGTTGGTACATCCGCAGGTTCCGCCAAGCTTTGGTTGATTCGGATTTGGGGAAAGCGCTTTCACCTTTTATTCAACCGGTTGTCAGTACCGTGTTGACTGTGGATTTGTCGGGAGACAATGCTTTTCAATCTACTAAGCAAGTCGATAATCTTTTGGATAAGGGTAAGGAAGCGCTGGCAGATCCGAACCGCACGGCGGCTTTTTTGGTGACGACTGGAGATGCAAGTGCGATCGCAACTGCTCGCTATCTTTGGGGAAGTTCTCAACAAGTTGGCTTGACTGTGGGCGGTGTCATTGTCAATCAAGCATCGGTTACAGAAGCTATTACTGCCGATTTTGAGCCTTTGACGGCTGTTTCGGTTCCGGCGCACAGTGATAATAATTGGCAGCCGCTAATTGATGCTTTGCCAGATTTTTCGGAGGCCGCAAAAGCTCCCAAACCTATTAACATAAACATTGCACAGCGTCAAGTTAGTTTGTTTTTGCCTGGGTTTGACAAGAAAGAAATTAAATTGATTCAATCGGGGCCGGAAGTGACGATCGAAGCGGGCGATCAGCGGCGCAATATTTTGCTGCCTCCGGCGCTAACTGGGAAGTCTGTTACTGGTGCTAAGTTCCTGAACGGTTACTTGATTATTTCTTTTTAGGGTAAGGAAGAAGATCGTTTCTAGTAAGGACTAAAGTCCTTAGTTTCCGGAAAATTATTTGGGGTAGGGAGACGGCATTGCCGTATCCTCTGCGGCCAAAGTCAGGACACGGCAGTGCCGTTTCCCTACAATTAATCGAGGGTAGGGAGACGGCATTGCCGTGTCCTCCGTTGCTTATGTTACAATTTCCCACAACACATCACCAACCCAGCCAATGCTCCGACAAATTTGGCAAAGCATCATCAACCTGTGGCGGCAAATTCAGCGACATTTCCGCAAACCAGCACCACCACCGCCAAAGCCAACTCCGATTCCCACTTTTGGGGAATACGAACAGAAATTTTTGCAACTGTTAGAGGGTGTTGAAAAAGGCTGGAGTCGGGGCGAAATTAAAGGTTTTTTAATCGCCTGCAACATCAAAGATGCTGAGTGGGAAAACTGGCTGCAAGAATTTGGAGAAAGGTTGCTGGTATCCCCGGAGACTCATTTAGAATTGGGTGGGCGAATGGTGCGGCTGGGTGAGATGAATTGCGGGAAACTAAGTGAGGTTGGTGGGAAGATTGGTTGGCAATTGTTGGCTGGGGAGAGTTTGAATCGGAAGGATGAGGAAGGGCGATGGGTTGGGAATGAAAATATTGTTACTCGATTGTTGGATGGGAAGAATTTGAGTCAGACTCCTGCGGATGATTCATCTGTTGGGAATGAAAATATTGTTACTCGATTGTTGGCAAGGCAGAGTTTGAGTGCGACTCCGACGGATAATCCATCGGTAATAACTGAAAATATAGAAGTCAATCCAGAGGCAGAAGAATTATATAACCAAGGACGAAAATTTTATTATGCAGGAGATTTAGAAGGGGCGATCGCAACCTACGAGAAAGCCTTAGAAATTGACCCGCAATTCCACTTTGCCTGGAATGGGCTGGGTCTTGCCCTAACAGATTTGAGCCACTACAGTGAGGCGATCGCAGCCTTCGAGACAGCCTTAGAAATTGACCCCAAATTCCACTTTGCCTGGTACGGGCTGG
>NZ_JAUBSD010000123.1:0-15379 GCF_036704575.1 Microcoleus sp. K5-D4 | reverse complement strand
CGCGTTCGAGCGAGGCAAATCGAGTAGCTAATACATAAGAGCGATCGCCGAAATCATACCTTAATTCAGCAACGCCGGATTTTGCAAGCCCACACCCGCTTGATTACCATCTACGGCTTAAGCGGAATTGGCAAAAGCGCGATCGCCCTCAAACTCATCGAACAAACTCAAACCCAATTTGATTATATTATTTGGTTAAGCCTCGCTGACACACCCACACTTTCAACCCTCAAAACCGAACTCAAGCAATTTTTTGGGCGATCGCCACAACCCTCATTACCCACAGTCATCGATTATTTTCGATATTCTCGCTGTTTAGTAATCCTTGATGACGTACAAAATATTTTTAAAAGCAGTCAATTAGCCGGTCAATATTTAGCCGGCTATGAAGATTATGGCAAATTTTTCAAACAAATTGCCACATCCTCTCATCAAAGTTGTTTAATCCTCCTCTGTTGGGAAAAACCAAGAGAAATTACTGCTTTAGAAGCAGTAAACCTCTCGACGCAAACCTTAAACCTCAAAGGGTTAGGAGAACAAGCAGCAGAAATTCTCAGAGAAAAAGAATTAGCAGATGAGGAAAAATGGTCAGACTTGATCGACCTTTATCAAGGACATCCTTCCTGGCTAAATATCATCGCTGCTACAATTTTGGAATTATTTAACGGTAGCGTTTCCCTATTTTTAGCAGATGGAACAGCAGATTTATTTTTAGGTGAGTTAGAACCCTTTTTAGAATCTCATCTAGAGCGTTTATCAGACTCAGAAAAAAAGGCGTTATACTCGTTAGCCAGTCAAAATGAAGCTGTAGATATTTCACGACAACCTGCTGATACTGAATTATCCCAATCAGAATTTTGGCAAGCCATACAATCCTTAGCCCGACGCGGCTTAGTGGAAAAAATGTTAGTAGGAGCGCGATCGATGTTTTTTCTCAATCCCGTATTCAAAGCATACATTCAGTGCAACTTAAATATTCTATAACCTATCGGTAATTTCACCCGATAGTAAAGCAATTAAACCACAGAATTACTCTTTTCTATTCTACATCGATCGCATAAAAGCATTCACCGCATCATATTGGTCGGCCATCCGCGAATAAAACTCGATCGATCGCAAATCCAACTCCGGCAACAATTCGCTCTTACTGACCAACTCATATCCCGTAGAGCGCAAACAATGAACCGAAATTACCCCATCATCTCAAAACCAAACCTCCTGCACACCCACCCGACGATAGATTTCCAGCGCATCAATTCCACCACTCGTCACTGTTATTTCGAGCGCCAAATCTGGAACTGACTTGCGCGTACCCAAACAATAAGACTCATCTGGTTCCTTCCGTGCGCCCAATTCCTTCATCCCGATGGTTGTACTACCACGCGCATAAAAACGAATGTCTTTCGTCCGCATATACATTTCTAAAAGCTGATCTAAAGTGTTTGTAGACTCTTCATGTTCCTCAGAAAAAGAACCCATAATTTCTAAACACCCATCCAAATAAGTTAAACGCGCCCCAGTGTCAGCCAAATCTGCATCCAACTTTTCCAGAGTCTCCCATGTCACGTTTGACAGGAAAGCCACACCTGTACCCAATCCTGCTTTAGAAATTGCGACAACCATTTGACTTACCTTTTACAATCGCTTTTCTATAAAATACGACTTCTAAAACTTGGCGTCTATCCTAATATTCTATTCTTTAGTCCGCGGAGGTGGACTTCGTTTGTGTAGACGCGGTTTCAACCGCCGAGTCATCGCAAAATTATTTTTTCCAAACAAAAAGTCCTCCTAGAAATAGGGGCGCTTTTTGATTATCTCAAGTTAAAAATTAACCATTGATAGAAGGAGCAACCATTGCTACTGGGGTGGTTTCACCAGCAGCCAAATCAAGCGGGAAGTTGTGAGCATTGCGCTCGTGCATCACTTTCCTACCCCAGTTAGCGCGGTTAATCACATCAGCCCAAGTATTGATCGCACGACCTTGAGAGTCGATAATCGATTGGTTGAAATTGAAGTTGCTAGGTCGATCGAGATGACAGCTTAATTATGCCCGCACCAACTCCAATCGATATCGGTAGAGAGCCACAGGATGCCCCCCAGCCGCAAAATAATCCGGGTCTTGCGCCGACAAATAAATCGCCGTCACCTGATCGGCCTCAATTCTTTTACTCGCAGAATCGCCATTTTTCCCGCCTCTAACAACTCGATAAGCCGTTGTTGTCTCCACCTCGTTTAAATAAATATCAGACTCTCCCCGAAAAATCTGCTGAGAAATCTCTGTAGACACAAACTCGCGAGGATTCGGCGTTTCAGTGCCGCGACTGGTAACAATCGAAACGAGTTGGCGTTCCCCTTTCAACACAGTAATTTGGCGGTTGGGATTGGTCGGATCGACTTTCACCGAAAGTACGCCACCATCGCCTAAATAAGCCTTGGCAATATTCAAACCGTTAAAACTGCGATCTGCTACAATCTTTTGAGCCTTTTTAAATGTATAATTAGAAATTAACCCAAGATTTTTTTCAGGTTGAAATCGCACTTTAAATAATACCGGATGCTCCAAATACTGGCGGTTGCTTTCAAACCCTGGCGTGACAATATTTGGCGCTAAAGGAGCGGCTAAATCTACCAAAGTGCTAGCAACATTCCAATTCCCCGCCATCCAGTCTGGATATACCAAGTCTCCCTTAGCTACAGCGATAGGAGGCTTGCTTTCCCAATTGGGAAAACTTGATATGCGATCGCCCAAAACCCCCGCCCTCGCACCGCCACCCCACAGCAGTACCACCAAAACCAGACAAAAACCCCAAATTACCTTCATACCACATTACATTCAAACAACTAACCTTCTGTCTCTCTTTCTCTTCTTTATCTCTTCTCTGCGTTCTCTGCGCCCTCTGCGGTTCATTAATTCAAAAATTAGACAACAAATCCGTTAAACATCATATTTTATACCATTTTCATAAACAGGCAAGATGCCTGTTGCACAAAAATAAATATTCTGCTTGTGGGGAGTAGGGGTGGGGCATCCTACCCGCCCCCAATATCCAATTCAAAGGTGGAAAAGCCTAGGTTTTAAAGCGCCTCAACAGGTGCAGGTTCCCAAACCTCCCCGTATTTTTCCTTCAATTCGTGCCAATTTTCCACCTGTCCTGGTTCGTATTCCCCCGGCTTTCCCCACTGCAAAAACGCGCTCAAAGCAGCCTCATTCTGTTCGTCCAGAAAACGGATTGCATAAGTAGTGAAATTGCCTCTTTTCGCCTCACCAGTTTCAAACTTCACCTGTTTTATTTTGTCCATATTTAGGTGAAACTCAAATATTTCGGCGTGCATATTGGCATACTTTCCCTTCGGCAACTCCGCATAAAACAGCTTGTGAATTGAACCGCGCACTTCCAGCACCGCCGCGCTGCTAGTCACGATTAAACGCAGCGTTCCCAATTGTTCGCAAGCTTCCAAGAATTCTTTCAGAGTCGCAGTCATATCAATTTTGGATTGTGGATTGTGGATTAAATCGATGATAATCAAATGAAAGTTAGGAATTAGGAAAACGAATTAGAGAAAAAAGGATAAATTTTCCTTCTCCCTTCTCTCCCAGATAACTAAAGCCTTCCTTCTTCCTTATTTTTACCCGATCGCGAAGTCGAAGGGCCTTATTCCTTCATGTTTCGTGCAGTTCGTAAGCAGCGACAATCCGCTGCACTAGAGGATGTCGCACCACATCCGCCTGAGAAAATTCGCAGAAAGCAATGCCCTCAACGTTGCGTAGAATGTTTTGGGCGACTGACAATCCCGACTGTTGGTTTGGCGGCAAATCTGTTTGAGTGATATCGCCCGTTACTACCATTCTCGATCGAAAGCCCAGACGAGTCAACACCATTTTCATCTGAGCCGGCGTCGTATTTTGAGCTTCGTCCAAAATTACGAAAGCATTGCTGAGAGTGCGCCCCCGCATATAAGCTAAAGGAGCTACTTCGATCAAGCCTCTTTCCATTAAATCGGCCATTTTTTCAGGGTCGATCATTTCTTGTAGGGCGTCGTAAAGCGGGCGCAAATATGGATCGACTTTTTGCTGCAAATCTCCCGGCAAAAACCCTAATTTTTCACCAGCTTCCACGGCTGGCCTGGTTAAAATTAGCCGTTCGTACTGCTTGCTTAACAGCGCTTGCACGGCGAATATAGCTGCTAGAAATGTTTTGCCAGTACCAGCGGGGCCAATGCAAAATGTCAGGTCATGCGTGCGTACTGCTTGGACGTATTGCCGCTGCTTGAAGGTTTTGGCTCTAATTTCTTCGCCGCGGCGGGTTCTGGCGAGAACGTCTCGCTGTAAATCTTGTAAATCGCCTTGGCGGTTGGTATCCAAAGCTTGGCGCGCCGTCTGGATTTCAACTCCGGTAATATTTTTGCCGGATTTCCAATAGTCGGAGAGCGATCGCACTAATTTATGACACAATTCTACTTGACTTTTTGTGCCGGAAATCAGCAGTTCTTGCCCTCGCATTACCAGGGTAGCACCGGTTTGCTTAGAGATCATTTTCAGGTTTTCTTCTTGATTACCCGCCAGCGACATTGCGCTTTGAATGCTCGGTAACTCTATTGTTAGTTTTTCATTCATGCCAACATAAGCTCCTCCAAATAAGCAATTAAAAGTTAACAACTAAACGTTAAACCACTCACTATTTGCGAACAAAAAAACGCCCGTTACTAGGTTTTACCTAGTATCTAAGGCGTCTTTTAGATTTAGCTCCCAAATGAGTTTGGTGCTTGAGGCACAAATCAAATCTCCCTTCTATTAAGTCAGGCAATTTTAGATTTTAGATTGGAAATTTTAGATTTTAGATTAACCTGATGCCGCTGACATTTGAAATTTTAAATTTTACATTTGTTTCCGATCGCAAAACCGGCAATTTCAAACCAAACGGGGCTTGTAATACAAAGTCTACAACAGGCAATCTAAAATCTAAAATTCTTTCTGGGCTCTGCAGTTAGTTAATAACCGGGAGTATTTCGGCTCGTTCTAAACGTAGGTGTGTTAGTACGGCGAGGTTGTTCTCTCGGAGTTCTGCTAGCTAAGGGACTCGGCGACGGAGGTGGCGTCCGGGGTCGGAAGTCGCCTCGCGGCTCCCGCGAGCCACGATCTGGGCGGTCACGATCCGGGCGGTCGCGATCTGGGCGGTCGCGATCCGGACGATCGCGATCGCCCCTGGGCGGGCCAGATCCGCGATCGCCCGCTTCACCATCGTATATATCTAAGTAGAGGGACTGACCCGCCGTCTGCGCCACCGCTTCGAGCGTAGTTCTAATTGCCTGAATATTGCGTCCGCCCCTACCGTAAACCCGGCCTTTGTCGGGATCTTCAAAAGCAAGCCTAACCCAGACCCGCGATTGGCGCGGGTGCAGTTCGCAATCAACCCGCAAAGAGCCTGGGGTCTCTAAAAAAGGCCCAATTAAAAATTTAACCAGTCCAGCATAGTTGGGACTAGCTGACTGTTGCTGTGCTGGATTCAACGTTGGCTCCGGCTCCGACTTGTTCAAATACATGGGCTTTTCTCAGGATGTCACGCACGGTGTCAGTTGGCTGAGCGCCTTGTTGCAGGCGCTTGACAATCGCTGGAACATCCAGCCTGGTTTCATTATTTCTGGGGTTGTAATAGCCGAGCTCTTCTAGGGGACGGCCGTCGCGGCGAGTAGAACTGTTCATCGCTACAATCCGGTAGCTTGTCTCGCGTTTTTTCCCGTATCTCTTCAATCGCAGTTTGATCATCTTCTTGCACAATAGTCTTGTTCCAATTCTAAGCTATTTTGTCAGCGCTCCTTCCCCGAACTCCAACTCAACCCCTATTTCTTAACCTCCGACCAAAATATCGCTACGATTTGCTGCCCCCAAGGCAGGTCTGGCGCCGTCAATGTGCGGTGTAATTGCTAGTGGCAAAATCGATGCAGTTCCCCATTGCTGCACCAATTTTTGCAAAAATATATCTTGCTGCGCTCTCAAAGAGTCCCAATCGGTGCCGCGATTAATAATTGCAAACCAAACTAAACCCCGATCGCGCGTGGGTATAGCTCCAGCCAAAGCAATTACGGTGTCCAAAGTACCAGTTTTCACCACAGCCGATCGCGGAATGTGCCGATGTTCCACAGTGCCTTTATCGCGCCCGGACACCGGAAACAAGTCAGCAATCGTCAGCCCAGTAGTCTGAAGGTTGCGGGCTATCGCCTGCAGCATCCCACAAGCCGCCCTCGGAGACATCTGATTTTCCACTCCCAATCCCGAACCGTTAACTAATTGAAGTTCCTCCTCCGGCAGCCCCGCAGCCCAAGTCGCTTGCTGCTGCACTATCTTTGCCCCGCCCAAATCGTCGGCCAGCATCTGAGCCATTTCATTGTCGCTGTGGACGTTCATCTGCTTGAGAATTTCCGCTAAAGGAAGCGATCGGCGTTTCAGCAGCAAATACCCCGAACTCACAAATTTCTCAGCAATAACGCTGCCGGCAACCGTTACTTGCGGCTTTCTAGTTCCTGGAGCCATCTTAGAATACATTGCCACCACGTCCGCAGGCCAATTGCTACCCTCAAGAGCTTGCCGCAGTATCTCCCCGGCAGCCAAAGGATCGGACTCGTAATTCATGCGGAAATTCCCTGTCACCACCAAATTTCCCGTCACCCGCTCGATACCCATTTGATTGAGAGCATTGCCCACGGCGATCGCCTCCTCCCACACAAACAGCGGATCGCCCCCGCCGCTGACCACCAAATCTCCCTGCAATACACCATTGTTAATCGGCCCCGTTGCTCGGAACCGCGTTTCAAACTGATAATCCGGGCCCCAAGTCTCCAGGGACGCCAGAGAAGTAGCAATCTTAGTCAGCGAAGCCCCAGGCATCAGCGTCTTGCCCTGCTGACTTACCAGCGGCACCATTCCCGCTTGCACCCAAATTCCCTGATTCCCATCAATCAGGTTCTTGTCTTTCAAATCTTTTAAATATTCCCGCACCGTCGCTTCTGCTGGCAAGTCTGGATTTGCCGCATCTATTCCTCCAAAAGCCAAATCTTCGGCCACCACTAACCCGGGTATCCCTCCCCGCCAAGCCAGCACTGACGCAGCATTAGGCCCGACACTGCGTACCCCAGCCATGTCCAGCCACAGAGACACGATCCCCGAGCTAAATAAATCCAGCATTTTTTACTCCTAAAGTCATGTAAACTATTGCATTGATTTTTTCAATTTGCAGTCAAAAATAGTAAAGTAGTGACAAAACAAGTTCTATCAGAGTAGTCGGAAATGAGAATTGTCCGATCGCCGTTGCGAGCGGATGTTAGTTCTTTATTCAGACTTCTGGATTCACGCTCCTGACTTCCTGGTAGAATTTTTAGTGTTTCTCAAACATTGGTCAATGGGATCGACACGCGCAAGAATTGCAATAGACGCTATGGGCGGGGATCATGCCCCCGCCGAAGTTGTAGCTGGAGCGCTTAAGGCACAAGAAGAATTAGGCGTAGAGATTTTGCTCGTGGGCGACCCGCAGCAAATAGAAGACTCGCTCCGGCAACAAGACGCGATCGGCCGCGTCTCTACAGGTCAGCTAGAAATCGTTCCTTCTGAAGGAGCGGTGGAAATGCACGAAGAACCTTTGAGTGCCCTCAAACGCAAGCCCAACGCTTCGATTAACGTAGCGATGAACTTGGTAAAGCAGCAGCAAGCTGATGCTGTGGTGTCCGCCGGTCACTCCGGCGCGGCAATGGCTGCTGCCCTGCTCAGGTTGGGCAGGCTCCCCGGAATCGATCGCCCTGCGATCGGTGCGGTTTTACCAACAATGGTACCGGGCAGCTCTGTACTCATTCTCGATGTCGGCGCTAATGTGGACTGCCGCCCCAAATTTTTGGAGCAGTTCGCTCTTATGGGAACTATTTACAGCCAGTGCGTGCTGGGCGTCGCCGAACCTAAAATCGGCCTGCTCAACATTGGCGAAGAACCTTCTAAAGGCAACGACGCGGCAGTGCGGACTCACCAGTTATTGGTGGACAACCCGAACATTCCTTTTGTGGGCAATGCCGAAGGCCGCGACGTGCTGTCGGGGAAATTCGACGTGATTGTCTGCGACGGGTTTGTCGGCAATGTGTTGTTGAAGTTTGCCGAAGCGGTGGGCGAAGTTGTGGTGCAAGTTCTTAAGGAAGAATTAGTCAAAGGACTCCAAAATCAAATTAACGATCCTCTGCTGCAAAAAAGCTTGCAAGGATTTAAGCAGCGGGTAGACCACGTTGAACACGGCGGCGGTTTGCTATTGGGGGTTGCTGGAGTTTGCATTATCAGCCACGGTTCGTCTCAAGCTGGCTCTATTTTTAATGCCATTCGTTTGGCGAAGGAGGCTATTGACAACCAAGTGCTGGAGCGAATTCGATCGTCCAATCACCAAAGCGCTATGGAACAAGAAGCTGTGAATTAGAGGCAGTAAGTAGGAATTAAAAATTAAAAATGTAAAATTAAAAAAGTCAGCTTAAACCCACTGTTTTGCTTAAAATAAAGTAATTTCAGCAGTTTAAAAAATAATTTTAATTGGTAGTTTTTAATTTTTAATTTCTCGATCGAACAGCGAGTAAATGGAGAGGAATGTTGCAGCAATCAGGGTTCGGCATTGCCGTCACAGGTAGCGGTTCTTGTACACCGCAGGTTTCGCTGGATAATAACGGTTTGAGTCAGATAGTAGAAACTTCTGACGAGTGGATTGGGGCGCGGACGGGCATTCGCTCCCGCAGGCTGGCGGACGCTCGTACTTCTTTGTGCGATTTAGCCTCGGAGGCATCGCTTCAGGCGATCGCAATGGCAGAAATTTCGCCGACAGATATTGATTTGATTATTTTGGCGACTTCGAGTCCTGACGATTTGTTTGGCACTGCCAGTAAAATTCAATATCAGTTGGGCGCCACAAAAGCTGTGGCTTTTGATTTAACAGCAGCTTGTTCGGGCTTTGTTTTTGGTTTAGTTACAGCCTCGCAGTTCATTCGGACAGGGGTTTATCAAAATGTTTTGCTGATCGGAGCAGATATTTTATCTCGGTGGGTGAATTGGTCGGATCGGGGTACTTGTATTCTCTTTGGAGACGGTGCAGGTGCGGTGGTATTACAAGCTTCAGAAGTCGATCGCTTTTTGGGATTTGAAATTCGCAGCGACGGCACACAAAATTCGTCTCTAAATTTGGCTTACAAAGCCGAGTCAAAAGAATTAATTGAGGGCGTCAGCGTCGGAGTTGGCGGATTTAATCCCATCACAATGAATGGTCAAGAAATTTATCGCTTTGCCGTAAAAAAAGTGCCGGAAGTCATAGAAAAAGCTATGTTTCGGGCAAATATTAGCGGTGCTGAAATTGACTGGCTGTTGTTACATCAAGCCAATCAGCGGATTCTTGATGCAGTTGCCCAAAGGCTAAAGATTCCCCCCGAAAAAGTAATTAGCAATTTGGCGAATTACGGCAATACCTCAGCGGCTTCAATTCCCCTTGCCTTAGACGAAGCCGTGCGTCTGGGTAAAGTTAAACCGGGCGATACTATTGCTGCGGCTGGTTTCGGTGCAGGTTTGACTTGGGGGGCGGCGATTTTTCAATGGGGAAGGTAATATTTGGCGGCCGGCTGTAAACTAGCCCTGCTTATTGTCGGGGCTGTGACACTTGCAAAATACAAATCCTTGAACACGCCATACATAGGGCAAGGTGTGCAGCCGCACACCCCCGGGAGAGGAGTTCTTGACAAGCACGCCCTGAAATAGAAAATCCTCTATTGTTTGATCGACTTTCCCGGGCTAGAAGGTGGAAAATTTTGTTACTGCTATTAATTTAATTAAAGTAGCAAAAAAAATATAAACTTCGTAAAAACTGCAATTATTATGTTATAATTGTGAGTCGCGAGTAGAGAGTTCGTTAACCGAAAGATAGCGGATACCAGCGAGCGAACTTAGAAGCGGGAAAGAAAGAATTTTTGCAATCACCAATTAGCAACCACCAATTAGCAGATTACCGGAAAAATGACTAAAACAGCATGGGTATTTCCCGGGCAAGGTTCCCAGGCGATCGGGATGGGTGCAGACTTATTAAACTTGCCAACAGCCAAAGCCAAATTTGAGCTC
Organism: Microcoleus sp. K5-D4; assembly: GCF_036704575.1. Classification (NCBI taxonomy): domain Bacteria; kingdom Bacillati; phylum Cyanobacteriota; class Cyanophyceae; order Oscillatoriales; family Microcoleaceae; genus Microcoleus; species Microcoleus sp. K5-D4. The sequence goes on along the minus strand of NZ_JAUBSD010000123.1, from coordinate 5,262 downwards.
GCTAAAGAAATTTTAGGTTGGTCTGTCTCGGAAGTTTGCCAAAAAGAAGAAGCAAAACTATCTCGAACTCTCTACACTCAGCCTTGCTTGTTCGTAGTAGAAAGTATTTTGACCGACTTAATGCGAGAAAAAAGCGATCGGCCAGCGGTAGTTGCGGGTCACAGTTTAGGAGAATATGTTGCCCTCTACGCAGCAGGCGTCTTTGACTTTGAAACCGGATTGCGCTTAGTCAAACGCCGCGCCGAACTCATGGACACTGCCTCCGGCGGGCAAATGGTGGCTTTGATCGGGTTCGACAGGCAGGAACTAGAATTGCAAATTCAATACAGCCGAGACGTAGTGCTGGCAAACGACAACAGCGAAGCACAAGTCGTGATTTCTGGAACGCCCGCAGCAGTAGAAGATTTGCTTGCCAAAATCAAAGTCAAACGCGCCGTTAAATTGAATGTTTCCGGTGCGTTTCACTCTCCCCTGATGGCATCAGTGGCGGCAGAGTTTCAACTAGCCTTAAAGTCTGCCAGGTTTTCCGATGCTAAAATGCTGGTGCTCTCGAACGCAGAACCGTCAGCCACTACCAGCGCAGCCACTTTAAAGCAGCGGTTGACTCAGCAGATGACCAAAGGCGTGCGCTGGCGAGAAATTTCCCTGCAATTGCCACAACAAGGAATCGATCGCGTAGTGGAAATTGGCCCCGGCAAAGTTCTCACAGGTTTGATCAAACGGACTTGTCCGGATTTAGCCCTGGTAAATGTTAGCAGTTTTGCAGATTTGCCCGCTTAATCTATTTTTAACCTGTGATGAAATCCCAGGTCGTAAAATTGAGAGTTAATAAGCCCTAAGATTGCCCAAAAATGAATCGCACAACAGGCAAATCCGAATATTGGCTGTTGTGCAAATTCGGGATAGACGATCCAGACAGCTAGAAAATCTTTATCAAAAATGTAGATATCGATCGACCTGACGGGGCGATCGACAAATCCTGATTTAAACTAGGCATAAAAACCAAGCTTATAGCCCACATTCCGCAGATATTCAAGCAGAAGGAAAGGAAGATAGATTCGGAAACACAAAACTCCCAAACGATTGCCGTGCAATCGTTTGGGAGTTTTTAGTGTATAATAGATTTATGCAGTAAAGCAACTCTAAAAATCATGAACCAGCCATTATCGGGGATAAATATCGTAAATTTAGACCACTTGGGAATAGTAGCCGGGATAATAGATGAAATGGAATTGGTAGAAGAAGTCAACAAAAAAGTGGGGATAAGCTGTTCTGCATTTAAATAGGGTATAATAAAAAAATATTTTAGTCAATAAATACAAAAATGCCAGCCAAAAACCATCTCAATTCCAAACAAATAGAGAAATTACAAAAAGCCTTGAAAGAGGAAAAAAATGCAAATATCATAGAAAGAGTTTTGATCTTATTATTGCTTAATGACGGTAAAACACAATCTAAAATCGCTGAATTTTTGGGTTGTTCAGTAAACAAAGTATCTTACTGGTCTCTGAAAGGAGACCCCGACAATTTAGAAAGCTTAATAGATGAGAGGATGAAGGTAAATCACAAAAAAGCCACAGATAAATATATAGAGATATTATTAGAAACCCTAGAAAAAGACCCTCAAGAATTAGGATATAATTTTGGACGATGGACAGCGCAGAGATTAGCAACATACTTGTAAGGATTCAGGTCAGAGGGTATTGACAAGTGTGACATTCTCGGCGGAATATTACAATTATGCAAAAAAACCTCCCTCTTGAACTAGACCGTGAAATCCTGATACAGTTGGCTCCGGCACAACTGGTGGAAATCATTGTCTTTCAGGCGAGCGTCACAATTAAACTAAACTCCAGAATTTTAGAGCTAGAACAAGAAATAGGAAAACTTGCATGCGAGTAGAGGGAAAATGTTGAAATATCAACCTCAAATCCTGTAGGGTTTATTCGTTTAAACAAATCGCGCTTGACGAGTTAAGCTATTATCCAGGACATAAGCTAACCCACACTCGACAAAAAGGCGGCTATTCAAAACTGGATAATCATTTTTTGCTAGCCCTTTGAGGATATCTTTGACAATCTTGGAAAAGTTATTTACAATTATTATTAATAGATAGTTTTTCATCATTAGCCCAATTTTAAAAGATTTTGGGCAATTTTGATCACTTATTTATTCACTTTCAACACTTCTGGGTGGCTCGATGATTTGTGGTAAAATCGTAAGGATTCAGGTCTAAATTTGAGGAATTAAAGATGGTTCTTGCATATTGGGATTAACCATCGCTTTTATAGCTTGCTCAAAAAAATCAATTACGGAACGTCCTTGACGACGACAAGTTTGTACAACCGTTAATAAATTGGCAGTATGTTTAAACCGCTCCATTGAACGGGAACCGCCACTAACCTTTCTTTTTGTTACTGCTAGCCGGAGTGTTCGCTCTGCTAAGTTATTATCTGGAGGTACCTGTGGAGGGTCTAAAAAATACCACCATTCATCTGTTTTATTTCGTAGCGAGCGCAAAAGCTTACTGGCTTCTCCCCCTGCGAGTGCCATCCACTTATCAAGAGAGAACTTAACTTTTAGTTTAAACTCCCAAGCCCAAGCGAACCACTCACTTATATTTTGGTTCTCTTGGAATAAGCTGTAACTTTTAAATGCTTCGTCAATCAGCTTAACAAACTTTTCCCCAATTTTTTGATTGTTCAAACCTGGAAGCTGGATGAGTTTTTTAAAGTGACGGCGTAGATGGGCTAAACATTTCTGTTGAGCTTTCACGTCATAACCGTTATAAACTGAATAATCGTCCGAGCTAAGTACACCACTGTAGTTCAAACCGAGAATGTTTTCTAGTTCGGCACTCGTCGATTGTATCGGCAGTATGGAATAAAGCGAAGTTTGTCTGAGCAAAAATCCACAACCATTCTTTCACACCCTTGACAACCCAAGCTGTCTCATCGCAGTGAATATTTGGCTGTGTTTGCTGTATCCAATTTTTGAGAGAGCTAACGCTTTTGTTAACTGCGACATCTATTCTTTCATTAGTGGTTACTAAGGTTCCCACCCCGATTTCTATCTGACCGAGTTCCCACAAAAGCTCTTGTTGTTTTTCATAGGATAGATGCCCGTAGTTATTTATCCATTCTAAAAAAGCTTGTAGCCTTACTCCTATATCTTGTCCGGGAACTATCTCTGGTGACCAATCGGATGCTTGTACATTTCCACAATGCTCACACACACAAGTATGGCGCTGATACTCAACTATTTCTATGGGGCGCTCTACTAACTGTGCTACTTGCTGTGTTTCAATTTTTATTGGCTCTTTGAAAAATCCCGTACCACAACAACAACACTCGGGACGTAAAATTTCCCAGCGATCTACTCTACCAAACCCTTTACGAGTTTTTCCCGGATGCCCTGGTTGTCCTCCCGGTTTTCGTTTTGGAGCTTGGCTTTCACCATCGCAGCTCTCAGGTTTTTTTTCGGATTTTTTGAGGATGTCCCCAGATGGTGGTTTTGATGATGTTTTACTGTCTAAATCTCTACTCGCATGCAAGTTTTCCTATTTCTTGTTCTAGCTCTAAAATTCTGGAGTTTAGTTTAATTGTGGCGCTCGCCTGAAAGACAATGATTTCCACCAGTTGTTCCGGAGCCAACTGTATCAGGATTTCACGGTCTAGTTCAAGAGGCAGGTTTTTTTCCATAATTGTAATATTCCGCCTAGAATGTCACACTTGTCAATACCCTCTGACCTGAATCCTTACGTCATTTCAAATAAATGTGAGACAGAGGCAAGATCATGATAAAATCGATAAAAATAGTTAATTAGAAAAAAATGGCTTACAGTCTAGACTATCGACAAAAAGTAGTCAATGGATGTGGAAAATGGAGGGAGTATAACGAAAGCTGCGGCCATATTTAAGGTAGGAAGAGCAACAATTTATAGATGGCTAAGTAGGGAAGACCTTCGACCAACTCAGGTCACTCACCGTCAACTAAAGCTAGATTGGGAAGCCCTCAAAAAAGATGTTGAAAAAAATCCGGAAGCAAGATTAGTAGAAAGAGCAAGAACTTTCAGGCGTCAGACCGAGTGCCATCTGCTAGGCATTAAAAAAACTGAAAATTACTCGAAAAAAAAACAACTTCGCTATCAAGAAAGAAATCGAGAACTAAGAATAAAATATTACAGAAATCTCAGATAATTAATTAAATTTATGGTAGTAAAAGCATTGTGTTCATTGATGAATCAGGCTTAGAGGAATTTGAAGGTTGTGTTTATGCCTGGGCGCAAAGAGGAAAAAAAGTCTATGGTGAAAGACCAGGAAAACGGGGGAAAAGAGAAAATTTAGTAGCAGGAAGAAGAAAAGGAAAGAAGGACTTAATTGCACCAATGCTGTTTATGGGTAGTTTGAATGCAGAAGGATTTGAAGGATGGTTATCTTTATATTTGTTACCAGATTTAACAAGTCCATCTAAGTAAGTCGGCGAGAAAAAACCAAACTATGTTAAAATAAGTAAACAGAGAGAATACGTCTACTGAGGTAACTCAATATATGGGCGCTAGATTAAGAGTATTTCTCAGTCAAGAGCAAGATAAAACCCTATTAAAACTGAGAACTACGGATGTTCCACAAAAAGTCAAAGACCGAGCAGAAATAATTAGATTAAATGCACATGGCTGGTACGTTGAAAAAATAGCGGCTCATTTTAATTGGACTCCACAAACTGTGAGAGAGGTTTTACATAAATGGCTGCATTTAGGTATGGAAGGGCTTTGGGAATTACCAGGTAGAGGGGGAAAACCGAAGTGGAAAGAAGAAGACATAGAGTTTTTAACAGAATGCCTCAAAAATGAACCACGTACTTACAACAGCGTTCAATTAGCCCAGAAATTAGAAAAAGAGCGTTCTATTAAACTAAGTCCGGATCGATTAAGACGAATACTCAAAAAAAAGGGTTTATTTGGAAACGAGCGAGGAAGAGCCACAAAGGAAAACAAGAAATCGTAGCACGCCAAGTTAAACAAGCCGACTTAGATATGCTGGAACTGGCTGCTGCTGCCGGAGAAATCGACTTAAAATATTTAGATGAATCAGGATTTTGTGCATGGAGCGAACCTGGTTACACTTATTACAAACGAGGTCAACAAAAAAGGCTCGAACAAACGAAGAGGCGTGGTCGTAGATTATATAGCAATCCTAAATGATTTTCTCTATCTAGATCAATCCTCAATGATTTTCTCTGTGTAAGTATATTGACGTATTT
>NZ_JAUBSD010000122.1:0-15572 GCF_036704575.1 Microcoleus sp. K5-D4 | reverse complement strand
CTGCCTATCTTTTTTTACCACAAGTTGGCTCAATCCTTACTAGCTATGGGTTTTGGGTGGGTTGTCACCCCCCCAGATTTGGTCTACGGATGGATTATCAATAGTTGGTTTGACTCCAATTGGACGAGCTACAGTTACAGCATTAGTCTTAAATCGAGAGAGAGTCATTAATATTTGGGCCGCTGACAAAGCTATAAAACGACATCCACTTGTAGGCGATTTAATTCAATCAGAAAGTTGATCATACTGAGAGTTACTCAAAGTTTTATCGGCTACCTCTGCTGCCAAAATTTTACTGCCATGAAAGATAGATTGCTGCGGCAAGCTTAGCTAACGCACTTATTTTAATTATTTTAATCCAAAGCGCGATCGACCCATCCCTCCCCTAAAACTTACCTATGAGCTAGAACAGTGATAAACTTGATATTCATACCCATCCACCGCCTGCAACTTGCGCGATTCAACCTGACATTTTTGTGCTTCTAGATTGACAGGTACGCGAAAATTAACCAGCCACACATCCAGCGGACGTTCTAATTGACTGAGTGTTTTGTCAAGTGTCCCTGCCGCTATTTCCGGCCCATCCCTTCTTTGATTAGCCAAAAGAAACAGCGGAGAATCAAAGGCTTTAACTTCTTCTTTCTTCCTAACATCCGTTACATCCGTTACATCCGCTACAAAATCCGTTGCCGAACTTCTTTCCCATTCCCACCCTATCCCCATCAACTCTCCTATTTCTACATGAGTCTTTTGAGTAGTGGCAATTAACACGGGAACTTTCGATACTTCGCGGATAATCGGAATTAAAAGGTCTGGTTTGTAATATTTGCGATAGCCGAGATTAGAATTTACTGTGACACCGCTAAAAAAACCCATTGCTAAAATTAGCACCACTGCTTTTTTGCCCGGAACTTCGATCGCCCGTAAATTAAACCATTGACTTTTTGCTGTAGGTGTGTTAAAAATAACCGCCAAGGTTGCTCCTAAAAGCAATATCACCCCCGGAAAGTAGACGAAATTGTATCGAGCCCCGCGAGTTAGGTCAATCCCTAAAATATATGCAAAGCTGAAAAATAGGAAAATTGAGCCTATGACAAATCCGCCGAAAATAACAGTACCTAAACGACTATCCGGCGTTGTTAAGGACTTTTTAAGAGCGCTAAACAGGATGGGAAGCACCAATATAAAAAATATTGTCATTACGATCGCCGATGCAACTACTACTGCCAAATTGGGCGATTCCACCGGCAGCAGAGACATGACAGTGATCCATCCAGCTAAAGCTTGAAAAATCGGCGCGATCCAATTTAAAAATGTGCGATCGCCGCTGACAATCCAATTAGTTAGTTCGCTGCCGTATTTATTTGACAAAAATACCGGCAGCCAAACTAAACCGCCAGCCAAAGTGCCGATCGCTACTGCGAAAAACCGCCAGAGGATTTGAAATTGCCAAATATTAGGCTGCTGGCTGTTGTCAATTGGCAACTTTCCATGAAACTGCTGCCAGATTACAGCAATTAATGCTATTGCTTCCGCACACAAAGCCAGTGTAAAAAAATAGTGAGCGGCAATTCCAAAACAATTAACAACTACCCAAAGTAGCACCACCCAAATAGGCATAGGAGCGCGCTGTTGCAGCTTTTTTGCAGCTAATGTGAGGCAAAAAAGAGAGGCAATCACTAATAATATTCCTAAAGTGTAATGGCGAGCTTCTTGAGCGAGATAAATGCCGTAGGGAGAAACTGCCATCATCGCAGCAGCACATTGACCGACTAAACGCGAATTAAAAGCAAACTTGCCCAAAAAGTAGATAGCGGGAACTGAAATCACGCCCAATAATGCAGGAAGAGCTCGCCCTATCCAAACCATACTATCCTCGGTCGGCCCAAACAGTCGCATCCACCAATGAGCGAGCATAAAATACACTGGTGGATGATTGCTTTCTAGCAGCAAATGGTTTAGGACATCTGCAATGCCAGCACCGGGACGGAATTGCAGGGGTTGTAATAATGTAGAAAGGTCGAGCGCGCGATCGATCGGCACCCCTCGAAAACTGTTGCCCAAGCTAAAAACTAGAGTAGAAAACTCATCTGTCCACAGCGGTTTCGAGTCCAAATTGGCAAAGCGCAAAATAAAGGCGATCGCCGTCCACAGAAATAGCAACAACAGTTGTTTGTTCTTAATCATTAATTCATTCATCTCAAGGCAGTTGGCAGTTGGCTGTTGTCAGTTGTCAGTTGGGAGTTTTTAGTTGTCAGTGCCAATAACTACTAACAACTAACGAATAGCCAAACTAACAACTATTTTTGAACGTCTGTCACCCGCCAACTCAGCTTCATATTGATCCAGAAGTTCCACAGAGTCACAGTTGCGATCGCAATCAACTTAGCCAAATATTCGTTTACCTTAAAAACATTAAACAGCACATTCACCAGCAGCACATTCATAATCAAGCCAATCAAACAAATCACATTAAATTTCAACAGCCGTTTCAAGCGCTGGCGCTTTCCAGGCTGCCGCTTAGAAATATCACCAAAAGTCCACAAATCGTTCCACAAAAAATTATTGATAATTGCCACTTCAGCAGAAAAGATTGCACTGCGAGTCAGCCCCAAACCGAGGACAGTCCGCAGCAGGTAAAAAACTCCCATATCCACAAAAACGCCGCTGAAACCAACCACGCCAAACCGCAGGAATCGGCCCATCGGCCAGCGGGCAAACCGCAACCGAAGCAAATGTCGCAAATACTCAATATACTGTTTCCAGGTAACTTTGCTCTCCCCTTCTTGCCGCTCCTGAAACACGTAACCAACTTCTCCAATCCAGCGGATGTCGCCCCTGCCGAGCACTTCAATCAATATTTTGTAACCAGCAGGATTCATGGTTTTGCCGGCTATGCAAGTGCGGCGCACCATAAAATAGCCACTCATCGGATCGGAAACTCGGCCCACCACTCCCGGCAGGATCACCAACCCCACGGTTTGAGCGCCGCGCGATAAAAATCGCCTGACAACGCTCCAGTCGCTCACCCCGCCCTCGCCCACGTGACGACTGGCAGCAGCTAAATCTGCTCCCCGCTGAATTTCTGCTAAAAGCTGCAATAGCGTCTCCGGGGGATGCTGCAAGTCGGCATCGATGACGCCCAAAACCTCCCCCCGAGCTGCCTGCCACCCGCGAATCACCGCTGTAGAAAGTCCCCGCTCCTCTTCCCGACGCATCACCCGCAATTGCGGATATTCCGGTGTCAGGGACAGGGCGACTTCCCAGGTGCGATCGGGGCTGTTGTCATCGACTACAATTAATTCGTAGTTGCCAGGAATACTGCCATCAAGCAAGTGGCTCAATTTTTCCACAATACTCTTGACATTCTTGCACTCGTTGTAGGTGGGAATGACGAGGGAAAAATAAATTGGCGGTGTGTCGGCCTCTGTAAAATTTGAATTGAAAGTCTCTATAGCAGGAATTCGCAAAAGCCCAGACGGCACTGGCAAGAGGTGATTTGCTTGGTTGAGGCCCATAATTTCATTTAGCAAAAAATAAAGGATGGTTTTGTAAGACTTGAGATTGTAAAATATCGTTCCTCCATAATTGATTCGTTAAAATATAAAAACGCCTTAATTCTAGTCAGTAATTCTGTAATTGAGTTAAAAATAAAACTGTGGATGCAATTCTCGATCGAGCTTTACAAGGTTATAACATCTCTGCTGCAGAAGCCTTGGTACTTTTGCAGCAAACAGAGCCAGATGCGCGAGCTTCTATTCAAACAACCGCTGACTTGCTCCGCCGCCGACAATCAGGGGATACTGTCACCTACGTTATCAATCGAAATATTAACTTTACTAACATTTGTGAGCAGCATTGCAGTTTTTGTGCATTTCGCCGCGACGAGGGAGATGAGGGCGCTTTTTGGTTAGATGCAGCTCAAATTCAGGAAAAGGCAACTGATGCAGTGCAGCGGGGTGCGACGGAAATTTGTATGCAGGGCGGCTTAAATATTCAAGCTAAGCTCAACGGCGCATCTTTGCCTTATTATCTGCAATTGGTGAAAACCATTAAGGATAAGTTTCCTCAGTTGCACTTGCACGCTTTTTCGCCGCAAGAAATAGAGTTTATTGCCAGACAAGATAATCTTAGTTTCAGCTATGTAATTTCGGCTTTGCGGGATGCAGGAGTCGGTTCGATGCCGGGAACTGCAGCGGAAGTTCTCGACGATTCTGTGCGACGGGTGATTTGCCCGGAAAAACTAAATTCGGCAACTTGGCTGGAAATTGTGGGAACTGCTCACAGTCTGGGTTTGCCGACAACGAGTACGATGCTTTGCGGGCATATTGAGACGGCCCAACAGCAGGTTTTGCATTTAGAAAAAGTACGATCGCTCCAACAAACTGCGATCGACCAAAACTATCCTGCACGCATTACAGAGTTTATTTTACTACCATTTGTCGGACAGCAAGCACCGGCTCCTTTGCGGAGTCGAGTCGGGCGCGACCAACCAGTTTTAGCAGATACATTGTTACTCACCGCTGTATCGAGAATCTTCTTGGGAAATTTGATTTCCAATCACCAACCTAGTTGGGTAAAATTAGGTTTAGATGGAGCTACAGAAGCGCTGAAATGGGGCTGCAACGACATCGGCGGTACGTTGATGGAAGAGCATATTACAACGATGGCCGGTGCGGTTGGCGGCAGTTGTCAATCTGTCGAAGATTTGCAAAATGCGATTCGTTCTTTGGGGCGGGATTATCAGCAAAGAGATACAATTTATCGACCTTTAGGGGTTGACAATTTTGCAGTAATTGGGTAATTTTTTGGATGCGAAGTCCGAAGTGCGTAACGTCTGCTACGAGTTTAGCCGATCGCACTTTCAAATTCTTCTAGCGCTTGCAAATTTCCAACCTGCCAAGCACGTTCCGCTGTAGCAGGAATCAGTTGGACCAGCGCGATTTCTGGAAAGTTCGGACTAATATTCGATTCTACATACTCTCCATTTTGCAGCAAATAAATGTGAAGTCGGCCGCTGTCATAAACCCATATTTCTGGAACTCCAATAATTTTATAGGCATCGATCGTAGTTTTAGAAGTAACATCCGTCTCAATTGCCAAATCCGGTTGCGGATCGTCCGGTAAAAGCCGGCGGCGATTAATCATCCGCTGATAATTTAGAATGTAAAAGCAAGCATCAGGTTCAACTCCTGCTGCACCTTCCCGCTTGAAAGTAGTAGAACCAAAGGGTTCATATCTTCTGCCCGCTGACTTGAGTAAAAATTTTACAATATCGGAAATTAAATCTTTCGGAATTTCCCTATCTAGTAAGGAAACCATAATTTCTAAGGTATTCTTGCTGTAGGCAATTCTAGTTCTTCGCTTTTCTCCTAATTCCTGCAAAATAGACTCAAACTCCAGCCAACTTACATTTGGAATAGTTATGACACTACCGGGAGCAAGCTCAATCTGGCTAACAGGTTTGAGCACGGGGGTGATAACAATCATAAGCTGAATTAGGAGCTAGTCGTTAAATTTGTGCCAAGGGCAGGCAGGATGCCTACCCCACAAGAGTTTTTTGATATATCTGTTGAGTTTAGCACGGCAACGAGAAGAGATTCGCGATCGCACTTTTGACTCAATTCTAGAAAGATCGATCGCACATTTATGACTTCATTGCAGCCGGATTAATTTGACTAACAGACTCATGATTTCTCCCTGTTCCGGTGTAATAATGATGCGATTGTCGGGAATGGCGATCGGATGAGTCCAACGAACAGCTTCCTCGTAACGCAAGGCGTGCAGTTGGTGGATAGTTCGGTGTACCCCCAGCGGCGAACCGATGATGACGTGACGGACTGCTTCGCGATCGCCCTCCAAGGTTTCGTTGGTTAAAACTTGGGGCGATGTTTGGTTCGATGATGAATCTTGGAACATAGCTTTGACCCATAATTTTGGATAGGTTTGATGCTTTGTAACGGTAAAACCGCGTACAATAACAAGTTGAAGAAAAGACAGCAATTCCCCTACAGCACAAGTGGCTTAGCTGGTGCTGTCTCGTCTTTATGTGTTTTATTAGCGTAAACCAATTTACGGTTAACCGTCAATTGATTTGCGTAAATTAATTTACGGTAAGGATCGAGCTGCTTGTGGAAATGCCGGAAAAATCAGAGCGATCGCCACTAATGCGGCTCAGACTTAAGCGATCGTTAACCCAAAAGCAGCTAGCAGACGCACTTGGCGTTACGGAAACAACTGTAAGGAACTGGGAAGCTGGGCGATCTGTACCGAAGCTAACGCCTGTTCAATACAAGAAGTTGCTAGAGATTCTGCAAATTACCTCTGGTGAATTACCAGACCAATTTGGTTTTCCTAGCGATGCTGATGGATAGAAAATGGAATATTATAATTGAGGCGTTTTATTTAAACGAACTTATTTGGTTTTCGGATAGTTTGTCCCATTGCGTAGACTCCATAGCCTTTGAATTGCTTATTCGTCTGCGTCGGACTCTTCCTCCCCCTCATCCCACGTCGGTGTATAAGTTGAATCTGGAGGCTGAATTTCACCTAGTTCTATAGCTAGCGTTTTGCGATACTGTTCTGCTTCAGCAACCTTGGTAAATTTAATTTCAGCTTTTTTTACAGTTTTAGTTTGTTCGGCAATTTTTTCAAATGCCGAGGTAATTTCATCTAATGAAACCTTGAAAAACTCCTTGCGCTCGTTAACTTTGTTGACGCTTTTGTCTCGAAAATATTTATGCAATAAATTCTCTGTTTCTGGAACGTTTTCCGAAAAAATCATTGCATGAATATCAAAGGGAAATGGAACAGACGCTCCACTTAGTTCTTTAACGCGCTCGTCTGGTTCAAGCCTTCGCGTCATCCCAATCTTATAAACATTCTCTCCAAAAGAACCTATATTTGAAATGATATAGACATATCCTGCTTTAGTCATCTGAGCGCGAGAAATTGCCCGGCTTTGATTGGCAAGAGCCTCTTGAAGTTGTTGATTTATTTCTTGAATTTTTCGCTCTAATTGTTCTCTCTGTTGGCCTGTAGCTTGTTCGATTTCTCGGCGAGCTTTTTCTAAAGCTTGTTCGCGACGTTTTACTTCTTGTTCCACATCTTTTCTCGCTTTTTCTATCTCCCGGCGTTCTTTTTCTTCTTCGCGCATTTGCTCTCTGATTCTCCGCTGTTCTTCAGCTTCCTCCTGTTTTTTCTCCAGAAACTCGTGAGTAAGATATAGTTCTTCTAGTTTGAGAGCGCGATAACTAGGCATGATTTGAGAGCGAGTAGTTTCTGATAGCTTATTCAAGGTTTCAAAAGCTTTGTTTATTCGGGTTTCTAATTTAATGGCATTGTTATATTTAACCTGAAGAATTGCAGCATCGCATTCGCCATTAAATGCTCTCAGTATCAGCGTCAGAAAGTCATCGGTCATTTTCTTGCCTTTTTTCTGGCTGCCATCTACTTGCCACGGTACAGGACAGATAGCCGCAGTCTTATCTTTCAGCATTTTACTTTGCTGCCTTCTAATTTCCTCCAGTCGGTGCTTGTATTCTTCAGAAGTGCCAAAGTCATACTTTGATTTATAAAATCCGAAAGATTGAACGGATGCTGATTCTTCCACCTCACTGAGTTTTTGCTGGAGGTTTCTAATTTTAGCATTTAGTTTTTCTTGCTCGGTTGTAAGCTGGTCGAGTTCCCCTTGTTTGAGATTTATGTTAGAATCTAATTTCTGTTCAAACTCCTCTTTGGAAAAGAGTGAATCATATTTACGTAACAGCTTTTTCTGTTTGGCTAGTTTTAGTTGCGTGTATGTCAAGGCGGCAGCCAGAACTACTGCTGCTAGTGTGAGGAGTGTTGACAACATATGAATCTGCCTTTCTAAGTGAATACGTCTTAATATAACTGTAAGCTTGTGAATCAGCCAAGTTTCCGGAAATTTAACCCGATCGCCCTTAGCACATTTTCATCCGCATCAAGTGAAGTTTGCGACAATCAGCCGATCGCACTTTCCAAAACTTACATCTTTCACCATTTTCAAGAACAGGCAAGATGCCTGTTCCACAACATATCAATTTCTTGTGGGGTGGGCATCTTGCCCGCCCCAAAAAGACTTATCTCTCGCCCTTTTACACCTTAAACTTCTCCACAATCCGTCTCATCGCTTCCTCCACATTTTTCCGACTATTAAACGCCGAAATGCGGAAATAACCCTCGCCCGCGGCACCAAAACCCGAGCCCGGAGTTCCCACCACATTGCAAGTTTCCAGCAACTTTTGAAAGAAATCCCAACTCGACAAACCGTGAGGCGTTTTCACCCACACATAAGGTGCATTTTCGCCACCAAAAACCTCGATTCCCGCCGCTGTCAATTTCTCGCGAATAATCGCAGCATTTTCCATGTAAAAATTGACTAAAGCCTGAATCTGTGCCTTGCCAGCCTCCGAATAAACCGCCTCTGCACCGCGCTGCACGATGTAAGAAACGCCGTTAAACTTAGTAGATTGGCGGCGGTTCCACAGCTTCCAAATTTCGACATCGGAACCATCTGCCGCTTTTCCAGTCAAAGTCTTCGGTACAACTGTTAGCGCGCAGCGAGTACCCGTAAAACCAGCATTCTTGGAAAAAGAACGAAATTCGATCGCACAATCCCGCGCCCCTTCAATTTCGTAGATAGAATGCGGTAAACTCGGATCGGTAATATACGCTTCGTAGGCAGCATCGAAGAAAATAATCGAACCGTTAGCTTTAGCATAATTTACCCAAGCTTGCAAGTGTTCCTTCGTTGCAGTTGCCCCCGTCGGGTTATTCGGGAAACACAAGTAAATTAAATCGACTTTTTTGTCGGTGGGAATTTCCGCAGTAAAATTGTTTTCCGCTGTGATTGGCAGGTAAACTAAGCCGCCGTATTCACCATTTTCGTTGGCATCTCCCGTGTGTCCGGCCATCACGTTAGTGTCTACATACACCGGATAAACTGGATCGGTAACTGCGATCGTGTTATTGTTGCCAAAGATATCGAGAATATTGCCGCAATCGCACTTAGAACCATCAGAAATAAAGATTTCCGAAGCATCAACATCGCATCCCCGCGACTTAAAATCGTGCTCGGCAATTTTCTCCCGCAGCCACTCATAACCTTGTTCCGGGCCGTATCCTTTAAAGGTATCCCGCGAGCCCATATCTTCCACCGCCTTCACCATCGCCTCCCGACAAGCAGCCGGTAGCGGTTCAGTCACGTCGCCAATCCCCAGCCGGATGATGGGCGCTTCGGGATTCGCCTCCGCATAGGCTTTCACCCTGCGCCCAATTTCGGGAAACAGGTAGCCGGCTTTGAGTTTGAGGTAGTTGTCGTTGATAGTTGCCATAGTTCGATCGCTACAAATGTCGTAGAATAGCTTACTCCCAATTGTCTCTCTCAAGCAGCAGGAAGTTCGGCAACCAGCAGTGTACGGGATTTAACGGATGTAACGGATGGATGTTCGGGGAAGAGAAAGATTTTCCCGACTCGGACACTCAAACACTTCGATACTCCGCCATCACAGCCAATCTGCCTAGTTGCTCACCAGCCATTGACCAAAAAATCAAATCTGCTTGTATAATCAGAATAGTAGGCAGCGCAGAAACAATTATGGACGAGATCGAGTACGCCAAACTCTATCAAGAACTGGCCGCAATTCTGAATGAGTTTAACTTGGGTTGGGTAGTTCAACAAGTAGCGGATACTGTAGAGATAGGCAAAGTAATAGAAGAGCGATCGCTCAAAAGAAAAACACCCCTGCTCAAGATAGAAGATTATACCGCAAAAGAACAACTTTTGCTGTTAATTAATGCTGTCGAACAAGCGACGGTCAACACTTCCGAAATGGAAGACGAAATTGCTTATTTCTTGAAAGTAGAATCAGAAACCTCTCCCCTCGGCACAAAAATTACCTTTGCCAATTCAGGTGCCGAAACTGCCAAAACAATTGAGTTTACCTCCAGCGTCACAGCCCCCCGCCACAAACAGGCGATCGCCCTCAAGCATTTGCTCGAAAAACTGCCCTCCGGGCCCAGCAACTACGCCGTAAATTCCGAAATTAAAAGCAAATTAAAAAGCTCGATCGATCCCGATTTTAACACAGCAGCAGAACAATCCCGAATTTTTGACACTTACCTATTCACTATTCTGCTAAAAGCAGTTGCTAATGAAGGCGGGACTATTTATTACAACAATGTTTTAGACGACGAAACACCGAAATATTTAACATTTAGAAAAACGGCGGGAAAAATCCACGGAACTGCACATCCATACACTCATGCTGTTGTCGAATTTCCCGACAAACCAGCCCTGGAAGTTCACCTAGGAGTAAAAATCCAAGGTAGAGCCGGAGTTCTCCACAACTGCAACGTTTTAATTTTGTACCAAAAAGAAGCAAATATCTGCCGCTTGCTCAACCGCGAACCCCGGCACTCGCAGGTAATTTTAGCAGTAAAATCCGAACACAGCACCTCAGAACTTAAACTAGAAATGGCTGGTGCTTTTATCGGCTTAGCGTCAGATATTCGCTACGAAGGCGGCAGCTATTTCATTTCTAACAGTTACTCCCAATCCGTAGCAAAACTGCTAACAACCGCTCGCAAAAAATGGGAACTAAACATTTTTCCTAGAGCCACAAACGATGTCCACCGGCTGATGTACTCGTTTCAAACTATCTTTAAAGACTTTAAGGCCAGAAACTGATTCAGTTAATACCATTTCACAAAAGTCTTGCTACATTTTTTGTGTGGGGTTTCCTTACACTGACTTATATCAAATCCGGTAGCATCGTTCTGGTAAAGTCTCCTGCAATCTGCCACCAAATATAAGCAGAATTTTCTGTTTTTAGGCTCACAGTCAACAGTCAACAGTCAACAGTCAACAGTCAACAGTCAACAGTCAACAGTCAACTTTCCTAGATTTGCCCGGTTAAATGTATCTGCTAATGTATCTGTTACATGAGCCAAGAAAATAATCTATCATGTTGCGAGCACCAGAACCTTACGAATAATGTTTAAGAAAGATAAATCTTCCCTGCTGTTTACGATCGGAGCCGCCACACTTCTGATCGGTTTAGGCTTTGTCACCTACTACCTCGTCCTTTCCCGTGGGCCCGCCAAAGATTTGCCGGCGGGGGCAACGGTTGTCCCGCAAGATACGATGATGGCCCTATCCCTCACCACCGATGAATCGCAGTGGAATAGACTGCGAGAGTTTGGCACGCCCGAGTCAAAAGCTTCGTTTGAGAGGTTTTTAAGCGAAATGCGCGATCGCCTCCTCACAAGCAACGGCTACGCCTACCAGCAAGACATTCAACCCTGGGTGGGTAACACAGCAATGGTGGCTTTTCTCCGCAACAAAATAGCTATACCAGCCCCCCCGCCCCCACCCAATACGCCCCCATCTCCGCCAATTCAACAGTCAGTGGCAATTATCCTGCCAATTGCCAACCCGCTCAAAGCCAAAGAATTATTAACAAAACCCAGGCCTCTCAGCCAAGGAAAAATAGTTGAGCGTAATTATAAAGGCGTGCAAGTCACAGAAACTCAAGGCGTACCCGATCGCAATTTTTCCGTCGCGGTATTGGGCACCAACTATCTAGCAGTCACCACAGATCCTAGCGCTACAGACAGAATAATCGACACCTACAAAGGCGAACCATCCCTAGCAAAAACCCCTGGTTATGCAGACGCCATAGACAAAATAAAAAGTCCGGGCGCCTTCGCTCAAATCTACGTCAATATGCCCGTTGCTGCCGCCTATGCTGCCGCCAACTCAGCCCGTGAAATTTCGCCAGAAAACCTCGAAAAACTGCAACAAAATCAGGGATTTGCCACCACAGCGACGCTGGAAGCAGAAGGAATTGGATTCAAATCAGTCTCTTGGTTAAAACCAGATTCTACCAGAAGGATAGCAGTAGAAAACAATGCTCTAAAAATGGTTAACCGCCTGCCAAGCAATACAATAATGATGGTATCCGGTGGCAACTTGCAGCGTTTGTGGCAAGACTACGTAGTGGGAGCCGAGGCAAACCCGATTTCCCCGATTAATCCCCAAGTTTTACGCACAGGTTTAAAATCCACTACTGGCATGGATTTAGATAAAGACTTGATGAACTGGATGGCGGGAGAATTTTCTCTATCATTAATACCAGCGCCCGCCCAGAATCCCAGAGACAAATTTGCTGCCGGATTTGTATTTATGGTGGAAACAAACAACCGGGGCGCTGCCAACAAATCCCTGAAACAGCTTGATGAAACGATGAAAATGAAAGGGTTTAGAGTTGAGGAAATTCAAGTCGGCGGCAAACCTGCGACAAAATGGACATCGCCGTTTGGAGGGATTACGGTAACTCGCGGTTGGATGAACGATGTAGCGTTTATGACAGTAGGAGCTCCCGTGGTTGATGCGATCGTTCCGGAACCGAAAAGTCCGCTTTTAAGCAGCGAACTGTTCCAGAAAACTGTACGATCGCAACTTAAACCCCACAACGGCAATTTCTTCATCGACATCGAGAGTGCGTTTAACCCGAAAAACCTAGCTTTGCCGGAGTTTCCTCCCAACCAAAAAATGTGGATAGACGCCACGCGGTCGATCGGCGTTACAGCGGCCGTCATTGGCGATCGTACCACCCGTTACGACGCTTTTGTCGGCCTCAAAAAATCCAACCAATCCACTCCTTCACCGGGCCTTGCTTCACCGCGCCCTGCTTCACCGCGCCCTGCTTCACCCAGTCCATCGCCCACCGTCCAAACTTCTCCCAACTAACTCTTAAATCATTCAAAAAATCCGCCTGGACACCCCATTAAACAGCAACAGGGCGACAGATTAAAACCGAAAGGCAGCCGCCAGAAGGAACAAGGAAGAAGCAAGGACAGGACTTACGGATACAGACTAAAGAAACCGGGTTTTTTTATCGTTTCTGCAGGCTGCAACGAATTATTTTCGTTAACAAACCCGGTTTCTATGCAGCTTCGCGTCCACGACTACCAAAGAAACCGAGTTTTTTAAGCCTGGGGCTGCAACGAAGTGTTTTCGTAAAAAAACAGGGTTTCTGCGTCCAGGAATGAAGAAGCAATCGACCGTTTCTGACGCACCCTACACTTTAGGTACGCGTTGCGTCTTGGACTTCTTATTTTTGTCAGCATTTTAAGGGTCGGCAATTGTAGAGCCGGCTTTTTTTGTTCTTTTTTATAAAAGGAAAGGAAAAATTTTTTACGTGGATTTTTCCCGGTCAGTTCTGGGCGCAGAAGCCGATTTTTTAAACAGCCATACTTCCTTCAAACTCTCACTAATGTAAAAAAAAACGGTTTTTAGGGGTCGGAGTGCGTCTAGGAAAGCCAGCTTTTTTATATGTCATCCGGAAGATACAGCTTCTAGGCATTGCGAGTTATATTTAGATTGTGGAGAAGATACGCTCGGGGAATTGCAAATGCAGAGGCAAATTTTACAGGGAAATTTTCCTCAGTGAGTCGGGAACGCACTTGCAGTCCGAAACCCGCTAGCTTCATAAATATACAGCCTTTAACTCCAATTTTTCAGAGAAACTAGGTTTATTTACCTAATTTCTGTGTATATATTTTACCCATTAAAAACCTATGGAAACCGCCAAAAATATTCAAATAAAGGCTAAATTCCTGTCGAAAAAAAGAATAAGCAAACTGGCAGTTTCTCTGCCAATTATCTTAATAAATCTTTACTTTTTGCAAGCAAAAGCCGAAGGTCAAACCATTGTTCCAGCGGCAGAAGGAACGAACACAACAGTCACTCCCGCACCCCAAAATGGAACTCCTGGGCAGCCAACTCGCTTCGACATTGAAGGCGGACAATTATCGAGCGATAAACAAAATCTTTTCCACAGCTTTACAGAATTCGGCTTGTCGGAAAATCAGATTGCCAACTTTATATCAAACCCCAACATTCGCAACATTTTAGCGGGCATAGGCGGCGGAAACCCGTCGATTATTAACGGCTTAATTCAAGTAACCGGCGGCAATTCTAACTTGTTTCTGATGAATCCATCCGGCATCATATTTGGCAACAGTGCCAGCTTAAACGTGCCGGCTTCTTTCACAGCAACCACCGCCACCGCTATTGGATTTGGTTCTAACTCGTTTAACGCTGTCGGTAGTAGCACTTACACATCTCTGACAGGCGCGCCCAATTCCTTTTCTTTTGGGGCCGATCAGGCAGGGGCAATTATCAGCACGGCAGACTTAGCAGTCAAGTCAGGACAGAACTTAACTTTGCTCGGCGGTACCGTTGTCAGCACAGGCAGCCTTTCTGCCCCAGACGGTCAAATTACCGTAGCATCAGTCTCCGGGACAAATTTAGTGCGCGTCAGCCAGCGAGGCAATTTGCTGAGTTTGGAAATCGAGCCGCCCTCAGCGACGAGCACCACAGAAAGATCCAGCACAGCTTCGACATTCTCGATCGCATCCTTGCCCGAACTGCTCACAGGCATCGGTGAAACAAACGCTACAGGCATCAGCGTCAATGCCAGCGGTGAAGTGGTACTCACGGCCTCTAACCGAGCCGTAGCTGCGGGGGACGTGGCACTAAAAGATGCAAACGCTCAGGCGATCGAAATTCAAGCAGCCAAAAGCATTGCAGCCAGCGGAAACCTGACAACTTCCCAAGGTGGCCCAATCGCCCTACAAGCTAGTGGAGACATTAGCACTGCCGATCTCGACTCCCACTCTGACACCACCGCAGGCGGTAACATCACCGTCACCAGCCGTACAGGAAAAGTAGAAACAGGCAATATCAACGCAAGCTCGATCGACAAAACCAGCAACGCCGGAAACGTTATTATTGCAGCACCCTCAAGCAGCATTGAAACAGGGTTCATAGACGCCAACTCCGAAGAAAAACAAGGAGGCGCAGTCACTCTCAACGCCCGCGACGACATCGAAGTAACCCATATCAACACCGAAGGCCGAACAGGCGGAGGAGAGATTGACATTACAGCCGGCGGTAATTTCCGAGCTACAGGCACTTTCACAAACGATAACAACTGCTTGTCGCAAGCTTGCAGCATTTCCGCATCCACGACTGGTAGCGCCAATGGTGGAGATATCACCATTCGCCACGGCGGGGAAGCCTCGAACACTCTTTTCAGTATCGGGCCCGACTATAACAAACTCAACGGTACTGCTGGCAGCATTGCCACTGGGGGTCCAAAGAAGGAAAATGTCATTACACAGGGAAGTTATTTCAGCCCCGAGCCTCAGATAGTACAGCCAACCCAAATTAACATTACGGCTTCTTCAGTATCGCCAGCACCAACACCAGCACCAACACCAGCACCAACACCAGCACCAACACCAGCACCAACACCAACACCCGCGCCAACACCAGCACCAGCACCAACACCCGCGCCCGCACCAACACCAGCACCAACACCAGCGCCAACACCCGCACCAACACCCGCACCAACACCAGCACCAACACCAGCACCAACACCCGCACCAACACCCGCACCAACACCAGCACCAACACCAGCACCAACACCAGCACCAACACCAGCACCAACACCAGCACCAACACCAGCGCCAACACCAGC